>NZ_JAEQDE010000063.1:0-109768 GCF_020737865.1 Microcoleus sp. PH2017_35_SFW_U_B | reverse complement strand
GCTTGCATCGCAACAACATACCTTTCTTGGTACGTAGTTGCGCTTAAGCGCTCTTTCTTGGATTATTAAACAGCGCTTGCATCGCAACAACATACCTTTTCAATCCTTAAGAATCTCCCGGTAACAAACCGGGAGACTTGAAAATTATAACCTAACCAACTAGCCCGATCGCCCTTTTAGTCAAAGCATCAGCCGTCAACCCATTAAACGCCATCAACTCACCAGCGCTAGCAGTGGTTTCCCCCCGCTTCCATGCGAAAGTATCGCGCGGGCAATTGCTGCGAAGCATCACCGGCTCCAACATCCCAGAAGCACCGCCTGTCACGCCAATCAAGGCATCTCCACCAAACATTTCGGCAAATTTCTCATCGCTCAAAAAGCCACCGTCAGCTTCCGAACAAGTATTCCAAGCAACATCGCTGGGACGGTACAAACGGCGGGGATTCACAACAGAAACAATCCGCACTCCCAAGCCTTCTTTCTCCAATGATGCCGCCGCTTCAAACACCGGCATTAAAGTCATATCGCCGACAACAGCAAACACAACTTTCTTATTTCCGGTTGTTTCGTGCAACACAATTCCACCATCTTCTAAACCTTGGCGAGTCTGTGCAAAAGTAGTACGAATTGGCAGCGGCGACTTGCTCGCAGTAATCACAACTCCCTTATTTCTGGCACTCAAAGCCCAATCATAACAAGCTTGAATGCTGTTAGCATCCGGTGGAAACAAAGGAAACACATTTCCGTTACGCATCATCGCCGCAAAATAAGCCTCAATTTCCGGGCGTTGGTGCGTCCAACCGTTGCGGCCTTGCTCCAATGCACCCGCTGTAAATAAGGTGACAGTTGCCGGAGTTGCACGGCGCAATTCTGCCATTGCTTGCGTTACTGTTTGCCAAATTGGTAAACCGTTGATGGCAAAAGATTCGTAGGAACACCACAAACTCCGCGCTCCAAATAGCGACAATCCTACTGCCAAACCCGCGCAAGCATCTTCGCTCAAAGGTTCGTAAACTTGACCGTTTGGCGATTGATTGTACAAATCATCCGTCGTCGGGTGAATGATTTTGAGAGCTTGGTTGATGTTGGCAATTGCTGATGCTTCGTTGCCGTCTGCATTGGTGACAAGAAAAGTGCGATCGCGCTCGCCGACAGTTCCCACCAAACGTCCCATTGCAGTTGTCGAAATCTTCGCTTCTCCACCAACCGCAAATTCTTCTAAAGGCAATTCTCCCAAATCTGCTAGCGGCAATGTAAACTCAGTAACAACGGTTTTCGCAGCAGGCCCGCCACCAGCACGTTCGCAATTTGTCCGCACCAACTGCCACGCCTCAGCAGTCAAAGCCCGCTGTTTTAAGGCGCTGACAATGTGCGGAGCATCCAGCGTATCTTTCGGATAAAGGTTGTGAGATTTTGCACCCAATGCGTGTACGCCTGCACCTTTTAACTGTTTGATAATAAACACAGTTAATTTGCCGCCGAGAGCAGATTTGGCTGCTTTGTCAACTCCTTCTAAAACAGCTTTGGTAAATGCCATCCGCTGTTCGAGGGAAAAAGCCGTGCTGTCAACATAAGCTTCCGGTTGATTTTTGTCATCAAATTCCTTAGCGTCAACTAAGATGACTTCTTTAAAACCGTTTCCTTGCCAATAAGCAATCATTTCAGCATTAGTTTTAGTCGAAACCATACTGTGATGTTCTTGGGAATATCCGTTCCAAACTAACACTGGCAAAAAGTTAGTAGCTTTCGGATAAGCAGTGTGAAAATGTCCCATGCTGCTCATCGGATAGGGTTCGCCCATCCCACCGTCGCCCATTGTGAAAGCAAACAGTTTGTCGGGGTGCAAAAGTGCGCCCGCCATTGCGAAATGCTGTCCTTGTCCGAGGGGGCCTGCTGGTGCTAAAAGGCCGGGAATGAAGCCGGAAAGATGTCCTAATAAACCGTCTTTTTCGCGGAATTTATCGCGCGCTTGCTGCACTTTGGTAATTCCCATGTCTTCTAAAGATCGATCGAGAAACATGGCACTATAAAATCCTGGCGCGTGGTGCCCGACTTCGGTGACAATGTTCTTGTGTCCCAACATCACCAACGCAGCGTAGGCCTCAGCTTGGCTGGCAAAACCCCCCGGATGTCCCGATGCCTTGCTGGCTGTGATTTGCAGCGTTAAGTAGCGCAGGGCGTCTGCTCCGAGCATCGTTTGAAAGACGGCGGCTGGATCTGCTGGATCGGCGATCGAATTGCTTCCTTGGGCGATCGCAGGTGTTTTCCCGTAAGTCTCAAAACCCGGCACATTCTCCGAGAAATACTGGATTCCTTCACAAAAACTAGGAATTGCTGACGTTGCCTTCGGCGTAGTTGCAGTCATGCTTCTTTATACCTGAAAAATTTGACTTGGATTAAGTAACAGTAATTTTATAGCTTTTGTGTTGCAAAAAATCATCACTTCTGCTATGTCGAATCATAAATCTGTCAAATATCTCAAATTTTTATAGCAATCCCCAAAACGGTGACAACTTTGTTGATTGCTGAAACCATTAATTTTATTCCCTCTTCCTTCTTCCGTCTTCCTTCTTTTTACCTTGAGCGAAGCCGAAAGGCTATCTGCTTTTTTTACTCTGAGCGCAACCTTTCTATCGCGTCCGATCGATTGACTCCAATAAGTAAGGTTTGTAGTGCGGACTTCAGTCCGCAGCATAAAGCGGACTGAAGTCCGCACTACAAACTGTTTCTTTAGGGTTCGGCAATATCTACATCTAGTCGTTCCCCAAGATTAATATAAATCGGAGCGCCGCTTTCAAAAAGAGACGGTCTAGCCTTTTGATTCGCCAACCAAACGAAGAAAGTGCTAAGTGCAGGAGCTGGATCTTGATCGCGGCGCAACGTGTAGATCAAACCTTCGCAGGGCCCGTTAATCCGGCTGCTCGTGCAAATCGCTTTTTGATTGTTTACCAGACCGACAGTGACATAATTAAGCTGTTTGTTGCGGTTATAATTATCTAGGCGTTGAGTCACTTGTTGACAGCGAGTCAGAGGATCGTAGCCAGCACTAGAAAAGAAATTAGAATTCCAGCGAATCCAAGGCTCTCTAAACCCTTGGGGATTTTGATATACAGTCACTGGTTCTCCTGTTGAGGTATCGCACACAAATCCCCCCCGCTGGAGATTCGGTTGAGTTTGGGGAGAGCTGCGGTTGATGGCAATATTGCTGAGAATATCAAACCCGTTAGGTAAGGTTTGCGATCGCAACGCCGTAAAAGCATCGATCGGGATGGCGGCATTCAACCCAGTTTTAATTTCCTCAGTCTGACCGTTCCACTGGCTCTGCACCGTACCAACAGTATCACCCTGGCCGTGAATTCCCACAACCCTGCCATCAGCATCAAATACAGGCCCGCCACTCATCCCACGCCTTGTCACAGCTTGATAGCGCAATCCGTACCCGGATGATGCGCGACCGACGCGAGAAGAGATAATACCAGCAGTAAATTCGAGTTTTCTTTCAGATCCAGAGGCGACTGGTAGCGGATAGCCAGCAACGTAAATAGTAGAACCGACAACAGCACGTTGCGATTCGCCGATCGGCGCTACTGGATACCGATCTCGGCTCTGAAACTGGATCAAAGCTAAGTCTATATCGCGATCGTTTTTCGGGAGTCGCTGTATTCTGATTGCTGTATAGCTTTTTTCCGAATGAGTGCGAATGCTGTATTCTTGGGCGAGACTTGCCACTACGTGATTCGCCGTCAGAACAGTGTAAATATTCCCCTGTTTAGCAATAATTACTCCTGAGCCACCAGCCGCAAAACCCAGCGTGTTGTTCACTTCTACAGTTGTGAACATCGCTACCTCTGCAATTTCTTGGGCTGTTTTAGCACAAGCAGCATATTGTGGGCCGACAATTGCTGCCGCCGTTACTGCACCGGTCAAAATGACTGTCAGCGCATCAAACCGCAAACCCCACGAATTCATCGCTAACTCTCCACATGAGACGAGACGAACTGCAAATATGTACTGATAGGAATTCCCCAACTAGATTTAACCATCTTTTCCAATAATTCCGGCGTCGGTTCACTTCCATCTTCAAAAGCATAGACGCCAAAACCGGGATCTCGATACTTACCTCGACCGTTAATCCCAACCAAGAAACCTTTGGCATTAAAAATCGGGCCGCCGCTCATGCCAATTTTAACCTCATTTGTATAGCCCAAGCTATAGCCTTCAGGTAAAGATTTTGGCAGCAGCAGTTCTACGAACCCCTGCGCTACGGCCAACGCCCCAGTCTCCGCAGGGAATCCGGCCGCCAGCAGCGGCTCTCCCACCGCTGGCTGCTGCGCGCCAATCGGCGCTACTTTATACTCGATCGCGCTGCGAAATTTAGCGATCGCCAGATCCGTATCGCCCAGTCGCTGCGGAACTCCCAACAGTTGGTGGATCTGGCCGTCGCTCGTGATAATTGTGCGATCGCCCTTGTCGAAAGCCACAACGTGCCAGCTAGTCAACACAGTATACGTTTGTCCCTGGCGCTGGACGATCGCCCCAGAACCCGAGGATTTCGAGGTCTTGATGCGTATCGTCGCCTGTCGCGCCAAGTTTTCCACGTCACCCCCGGGAATTGGCAATGAGATTGGCAATTTTCCAGTCTTTACCGCAGTTCCGAGGGCCCAGAAAAAGGGGGCAGTTGCGCCCGATCGCCCATATTTTCCCCTAGTTTTTCCCCTAGCTTTTCTCTCACATCAATGTAAGGAATTTGGCTGCTTTCCTCCGTAGAGGGCATCCCCACCTGTCCTTGACGCCAAGCTAACAAATTATACAAAGAGCCGATCGGGTCTTGGCCCGGCCGCAGGGTATAAATCAAATTTTGGCACACACCATTGACTTGATTCGCCGTGCAGATGACATTTTGGCCGTTCATCTGACCAACGGTAATGTACCTCAGCATTCGGTTGCGGCGATAGCTTTCGAGGCGTTGGCTGACCAATTGACACCGAGTTGCCGGATCGTAGCCCGAACCGGAAAAATAATCAGAAGTCCACTCAATCCAAGGCTCTACTGCACCTTGAGGGTTTTGGTACAGCGTCACCGGCGCACCTGTCGAGGTGCTGCACCAAAATCCGCTTTCCCCCACTGTCGGCCGGGCATAACTTGGCGCAGAAGCCACTGTCAGAGCGCACAGGGCGATCGCTGCTGTCGCCAAAACTTTTGTTAATTGCTGTTCGATCATGTTTTCGCTCGATTTTTAGTAAATTTGTTACAAAAAGCACCTGATTCTGCGATAATAATCTTGATACGCAAGTTAATTAGAGATCCAAATCACAGCAAATTTCAGCTCGATCGACTGCACATCAGAAACTCGGAATCATGGCCGACACTCACAGGTGCAGCCTTACGGAAACCAGTTTTTTTTGTACTTCAGTTTGCTGAAATCTTCTGTATGTTGTTCGCTACTTGTACATTCCTTATCGCGGTGCTTTCGGCGCGGTTGTTGAACCATGCCACAATACGTGGCCAACTCTAAATTCTGTCGTCATTACTACTATCAAACTCAAGCTTTCGCCAACCGGAAAGAGGCTGTTACCTCAGACCTTGGAATAGCTAAATTTGCATCGGGTACATCACACCACTGACAAGGTATTTGATCTAACTTGTGATTTAAATCGCGAGGTCGATCTGCGGAGATACGAAGACGGCAGGGTTGCACCAATGAGGGGAGATACCCCTCTTGTGTAATCTAACACTAAAATAAAGGTATTAGCAAGCAATATTTCGGACATTTTTGATTGCCGACCGTAGAATCAGGGTTTCATGGCGATCCTCTGCGAGGGCTACGCTAACGAGGCACACGATACGCTTTCGGGTAAATCAAGGGTTTCAGGCTGCGATCTAAAAACTGTCCGGACTATTAAACAATAACTCTGAACTTATTTTCGTCTTCATACTGCGGAAATACTTCTAAGTGAGTGTAATTAGGGATTAAGTGCTTGCTACCACCAAAATTCTGCCCGACCTACACTGACGTTTAGTTGAGTATTAAAAAGTTATGAACCTTATCTGCAAACAGTTCGGGTATTTAGCGACTGGATTAATTTTGATCGGGGGTAGCAGTTGTTCTAGCTACGATGCAGCAGCTAAATCAGCCGAAAACCAGAGCCAACCCTCAGCAAGAACCCGTCAGTTCCCGCACCTACAGCTAACCGGCAATCAACTTGATAGTCGATCGGCCCCACCGGAGCCCTCTAACTCTGTTAGCTCGGTTTTACCGAGTACCAAAGTACCAGAAAGCACAGCTACAGTTACGGTTTATGAGGTAGACAATCTTTGTCAAAGTCTGAAGCCAGCAACAGTTACAGGCCCAGATAACCAGTTAATGTCATCGGCCGTTAATGAAGTATTAAAGCAGGAGATTTTCGCTAGTCTGGGTTTAGTTGGTTATCGGCTTAAAATCGATCGCGACCTCGGCATCGCTACCGTAGATTTACGGGCCTCAGGGAATTCGCGCCAGAAATTGCAAAATCTGTCAAGCTGTCAGATGTTAGGTTTGTTCGGAGGCGTGCGCCAAACCCTAACCAGTTATGCTCCTTGGCAAATTAAAACAGTCCGTTTTACAGAGCTCGGACAGGACATTGTGAGTACCGTTCGAGAATAATCTCTTAAAATTATGGGAGAGCGTACAACCCGCTTTCTGCGGGATTCCTATGGATGTTACCCGCGTCCTCTAACAGCGCCATAATTTTTATGACCCTACCTGACGGTCCCAAAACCCCCCGCTTCTTGCAGCTAATTCAATGGATTGGCGATCCGCTGACATACATGGACGGCAACGCCAAAAAGTACGGGGAGATTTTCACGACTCGATGGGGCAACCTTGAACCCTTCGTGATGATCCACAGCCCGCAAGCGATCCAGGAAATGCTCAACAGCAAGGCGCTTGATGCTCCAGGCGATATCAACGGTATTCTCAAACCAGTCCTGGGGGAACAATCGATGATTGTAATCTCCGGAGAAAAGCACAAACGGCAACGTCAATTATTGATGCCACCCTTTCACGGGGAACGGATGCGAAACTACGGCCAGCAAATTTGCGATATTACCCAAGATGTTGCTAGCAAGTGGAAGGTCGATCGACCTTTTGTCGCCCGCACAGCCATGCAGGAAATCACCATGCGGGTAATTTTGCAAGTAGTCTTCGGACTGAATGAAGGGCCGCGGTTGCAGCAACTTTCCCCGCTGCTGGCTTCAATTATCGATATGACCGGCTCTCCGGTGCGATCGAGTATCCTATTTCTGCCCTGGTTGCAGCAAGATTGGGGCCCTTGGAGTCCTTGGGGACGCATGAAACAGCAGCGCCAAAAAATTCACGAACTGATGGACGGCGAAATAGAAGAGCGCAAACAGCAACCAAATGCCGATCGTACCGACATTCTCAGCTTAATGATGGCCGCCCGCGACGAAAACGGCGAACCAATGACGAATGAAGAATTGCGCGACGAATTAATGACGCTGTTGTTTGCTGGCCACGAAACCACAGCAACAGCGCTAGCTTGGGCCTTTTACTGGATTCACAGTTTGCCCTCGGTACGCCAGAAACTGCTGCAAGAATTGGACAGTTTGGGCGAAAACCCCGACCCAATGGAGATTTCCCGCTTGCCTTACCTGAGTGCAGTTTGTCAAGAGACACTGCGAATTTACCCAGTGGGAATGCTGACATTTCCGCGAGTAGTGCGGGAACCCGTGGAACTAATGGGCCATCAACTCGAACCGGGTACGGTGGTTTTCGGCTCAATTTATTTAACCCACCGCCGGGAAGATTTGTATCCAGAACCGCTGCAATTCAAGCCTGAACGGTTTTTGGAGAGGCAATTCTCGCCTTACGAATATTTGCCCTTTGGGGGCGGTAGTCGCCGTTGTATCGGCTTAGCGCTGGCGCAGTTGGAAATGAAACTGGCGATCGCAACCATTTTGCGCGATTTCGACTTAACCTTAGCCGAGAAAAAGCCCGTACAAGCCAAACGCCGAGGGGTGACTTTAGGGCCGGCGGGCGGTGTGCGGATGGCCTTCCTGGGGCGACGGATGCGGCAGCAGATGCCTGAACCTGTTGCTACTGGGGTTTGAACTCGCAGCACCCAAGCGGGGGCGCAGCCATCGCACTTTTGCTCTTTGAATGCAAACAATTTAGGCCGATCGGGCGATCGACCCGCCTTTTTTATGTAGCGAGTGCTACACAAAAATAGCTAGAATCCTTAACCTGTAACCATCACCGCCCTCAAATTTCAAAATTCCAGTCTAAAATAGTAGAAGCCTTGCAAACATACCCAAAAAGTAAAAGTGGGTGATTGCAATAGTCCTCTTGATATCTAGAAGACTTGCCTGCCATACTTTAAAAACATATGCATACCCTGTTATTCAGCAAAGGTCGGAAGCGTGTTGGCAATGCCAGCAATCTTTCGGCCTCTTTATTTTTTGGGTACTGAAAACCTTCGGCTAGAGACGCACAAGGCAACTCAAAAATATAAATTCTCGCTATCTTCTCATCTGGCATCTCCTCAATTAGAGTGGTTTTGCCTCCAATTGAAAAAGGATCCGGCAGCAAGTTTAAGGAATTACTGTGGGTGATTGCAATAGTCCTCTTGATATTTATAAGGCTTGCCTGCCATACTTTAAAAACATATGCATACCCTGTTATTCAGCAAAGGTCGGAAGCGTGTTGGCAATGCCAGCAATCTTCCGGCCTCTTTATTTTTTGGGGTACCGAAGACCTTTGGCTAGAGATACCGAAGGCAAGGCAAAAGTATAAATTCTCCTCCTCTCCTCAATTAGAGTGATTTTGCCTCCAATTGAAAAAGCATCCGGCAGCAAGTTTAAGGAATTACTAAGGAATGATTAATAACTTGTTAAACAATCTCCTTGTGCACCCGATCTCAATCTTCTGTTTTGAGAAATTCCGATACCGAGACAGACTTGGGGAGGCTCTCGATATCTTGAATTTCGCTTTCATGGGCAAAAAACTCGACTTCTTTGTCATCAATCTGGATCTGATAGCTAGCGGTAGCAGTCACAATCCGCCGCTTTTTTTTATCTTCTATTAAAACCCAACACACCACAGGCCTTACCCACCTCTCAACGTGCTGGCTTTGCTTCGTACTCCCAAAGGCATACCAGCCTTTAGCTTCAATAATTTGAAGCACTTTAAAATCGTTACTTGCCATAAATATCAGGTTCGCGTTAACTTGACTATTATTCTGAGATCGAAGGGCACGCTTCCTAAGCGGAGCAAAGCTTTGGAAATTATAAGCTGGACTGGACAACCAGATTTTTCGTCGGGAATCAGCCAGTTAGCAGAGCATAGTCTGCTTTGTTACTCGCTAAAGTTAGTTCGATATTTTGCTACTCTCCCACAATTACGGGGAAGTATCGATACCGCCTCCTCAAAAAGTAGTCTTGCCCTCGGCTCAACACCAGCTAACTCAATCTTCGCTAGCTGCATTTAAGTGGATGCCAACTGCTTCTAACGCCTGGTTGGTAAGAGCGATGGGCATACAAGGCTGTTCGGATTTTATGCTGCAATCAACGGTCATTTTTACCAGCTCTGCTAAAAATTAACTAAAGATTGCCGCTTTCAATTCTAAGCCTGGGTGCGCGTAATTCTCAATTAATTGTATGGTGTAGTTGATTATTGCCAAACTGTCGATCGCACAAAACAGCCGTGTCTAACTCTTCGATTACCATCACCGTTAAACTATTCGCCGCCTTCAGTGAAGCCTACGGCGTTTCGGAACTTACACTAGAACTTCCTCCCGAAACCCCGGTATCTGAAGTGCTCGAAAGCTCGATCGGCCAATACCCTCAATTAGAACAGTGGCGCGATCGTACCCGCTTCGGCGTCAACCTAGAATTCGTCTCCCCCGACACCATCCTCCAAGACGGCGACGAAGTTGTACTCATCCCCCCCGTCAGCGGTGGATAATACAATTTTGGATTTCCTCAAGGTACGTAGTTGCGCTTCAGCGCTCTTTCTTTATATCTATGAAAGAGCGCTTGCATCGCAACAACGTACCTTTGCTTTAAATATGAGAGTTGCGTCTAGGACTTACCCAGCACAAAAAACTTTATAAAGTTTTGAAATTAGTTTTGCAGCAAAATTGTTCTTGAGTTCGGTTAATTGAGATAATTTTCCTCTGGGCCAGCATTCCCCAGCAGAGCTTAAAACCCTTTCTGAGAAAGAGATTGAGGACTATCAGTCAACCTCCAATTTCGGGCAAGAAACTGCCAAAAATTAATCCCGACTAAAAAAATCGGGTATAGTTGACGGGGTAGATCGAGCGTGCTAATCTTTCCTAAGACTTAAGAAAACATCGCAAAACTAGAGAGTTGAGCTATGACCCAGGCGACCAGAACCCAATCCACAGCAGCAACCTTCACAGCCCTCAAATGTAAAGAATGCGGCGAAGAGTACGAACTCCAAGCCAAGCACGTCTGCGATTGCTGTTTTGGCCCGCTAGAAGTCAAGTACGACTACGACGCCATCCGCCGCCGCGTCACTCGCCAAACCATCCAAGCAGGCCCCAACTCAATCTGGCGCTACCGCGAATTTTTACCAGTCGCTACAGAAAACGTCATCGATGTCGGCACGGGGATGACTCCTTTAGTAAAATCCCACCGCTTAGCGCGCCGCCTCGGTCTCAAAAATCTTTACATTAAAAATGATGCCGTCAATATGCCCACTCTGAGCTTTAAGGACAGAGTGGTGTCAGTCGCCCTCAGCCGAGCGAGAGAATTGGGTTTCACAACAGTATCTTGTGCCAGCACTGGCAACTTAGCTAACTCCACGGCTGCGATCGCCGCCCACGCCGGACTAGATTGCGTAGTCTTCATCCCCTCCGACTTAGAAGCAGGCAAAGTCCTAGGCACCTTAATTTACAATCCGACTGTGATGGCAGTTCACGGCAACTACGACCAAGTTAACCGCCTCTGCTGCGAAGTAGCCAATACACACGGCTGGGGATTTGTCAACATCAACTTGCGCCCCTACTATTCCGAAGGCTCGAAAACCCTCGGCTACGAAGTTATCGAACAACTAGGTTGGAAATTGCCCGATCACGTAGTTGCTCCCCTCGCTTCCGGTTCTTTGTTCACCAAAATCTATAAAGGCTTCAACGAATTCACCGAAGTCGGCTTGGTTGAAGGCAAGAAAGTCCGGTTCAGCGGCGCTCAAGCTGACGGCTGTTCCCCGATCGCCCAAGCATACCGCGAAGGTCGCGACTTCGTAACACCAGTCAAACCGAATACAATTGCTAAATCGATCGCGATCGGCAATCCAGCAGACGGAATGTACGCCCTCGACATCGCCCGCAAAACAGGCGGAAACATCGAATCCGTCAGCGACACCGAAATCATCGAAGGCATGAAACTGCTAGCAGAAACCGAAGGCATCTTCACCGAAACCGCAGGCGGCACGACGATCGCAGTCTTGAAAAAACTCGTAGAAGCAGGTAAAATCGACCCCGAAGAAACCACCGTCGCCTACATCACCGGCAACGGCTTGAAAACCCAAGAAGCCGTCCAAGGTTACATCGGCGAACCCATCACCCTCGAACCAAAACTGGAAGCCTTCGAGCGCGCCCTCGAACGCGCCCGGACACTCGAACGTTTGGAATGGCAGCAAGCTTCTGTTTAATAGTTATTGGTTGTTGGTTATTGGTTATTGGAATCAACAACTAACAATTAACAACTGACAACTCACAACTGACAACTCACAATTAACAACTAACCATGACCGTTAAAGTTTTAATTCCCACACCACTGCAAAAATTCACTAACAATCAAGCCACAATAGAATGCGGTGGTGCAAACATTTCCGAACTGATTGAAGCGTTAGAAACAAATTGTCCCGGCATCAAAAAAAGCCTGTGCGACGAACAAGGATCGCCTCGAAGATTTCTCAACTTCTACGTCAACAGCGAAGACATCCGGTTTTTGGAAGGTACGGAAACTGCTCTTAAAGATGGTGATGAAGTGAGTATTGTCCCAGCCGTTGCTGGTGGTTGATTTTTGACCGCAGATTTAAGCAGATAAACACAGATGAACGCAGATAGTTGTTAAATCTATCTGCGTTTATTTGTGGTTAAAATCGATTGATTTTTTTTGAGAAAATTTGACACTAAAAAAGCTGATTTATGAATCAATACGGTTCAGTTAACACTGTTAATTCCCCGGAGATCCCCCTCGCATCCCCCTGATAGTCGGAGGACGAAAGAGCAACTTCTTGTTTTCTTGTTCAGTATTCTGACCATAGCAATCCTAAATCATTTGTGAATTTCTTACTTTCTCCCCTTAGTAAGGGGAGGGTTGGGAGGGGTAAAACTTTTACGACTCCTGCAATGATTGCTATATCTGCATCATAAAATCAGTCAATAGTCTAATCTCAAATATTTACGCATTAACAGCTTTTCCTAATACTTGTCTTAGCTCATTCACCTGACAATTTTGTGCCAGTTGAATCAAGTGTTGAGCGAAAGCAGCGCATTCCGGATGAGTTTGTTGTACATATGCGGCAACTTCGGCAAGTTCGTCTAAATCCCCCCATTTGACTAAATCGTTCAGTTGCGCTAGAAGGTTGGCTGGGGGTAGCTGCGACTCTCGGATGTCGGATACAGGAGGTGTCGGTTCTGGTGTCGCCACATTTTCATACACCCATTCCAACTTCAGATATTTTTGTAGCAAAGCCAGCAACAATTCTGCGTCAATGGGTTTGGGCAAAAAGTCGTCTGCACCCGCATCCAAACTTTGAAATTGATCGGCTTCAAAGACACTGGCTGAGGAGGCGATCGCAACGACTTGTTTCAATGTTGGCGATTGGCGCAGGTGTTGCAGCAATTCAAAGCCGTGCATTACAGGCATCATTAAGTCTGTAATCACTGCATCGGGTGGCTGTGTAACGGCTTTTTCTAGCGCTTCTTTTCCATTGCTTGCTTCGATAACTTCAAATCCAATTGGTTCAAGAAGATTAACTAATACTGCACGATTTTCCCACTTATCATCCACCGCTAAAATGCGCTGTTTTGTGCCTCGATATCCTGCGATCGTACCTTGTTGAGAGGTGCGAGAAATTGTTGCCCAACTTTGCGATTCTGGAACTTCTATATCGAAAGAGAAAATACTTCCTTTACCCAGTTGGCTTTGTGCCTTAATTTGACTGCCCATTAACTCCACAATTTTCCAACTAATTGCCAGTCCCAAGCCAGTGCCTTCTGCTTGTTTTTTCGTATTTCCCACTTGTTCAAAGGGTAGAAAAATTGTGTCTAATTGCTCTGGAGTCATCCCAACTCCTGTATCGCTAACTTGGAAGCGCCAGCGATAGGTTGATGGATCTGATGCGATCGCCTGTGCTTGAATCGCGAAAGTCACGCCACCTTGTTCTGTAAATTTGATGGCGTTTCCCAGCAAATTAATTAAGACTTGTCGCAGCCGCTTTTCATCAGCATGAATACCGACAGGTAGGTTAGATTCGGGTACGTATATAAAGTCAATTCCTTTTTCTTCGGCACGGACGCGACAAATTTCGGTAACTGCTTCTAAAAAAGAGGGAAAATGGAAATCTGTGGGAATGAGTTCTAGTTTGCGAGCTTCAATTTTAGAGAGGTCTAAAATATCGTTAATTAAAGTTAAAAGGTGATATCCGCATTGATAAATAATCCCCAATCCTTTTTTATGTTTTTTCTCCAAGTGCTTGGAACGTTGAAGGATTTGGGCATAACCAAGAATGCCGTTGAGTGGAGTTCTCAGTTCGTGACTCATATTAGCGAGAAATTCGCTTTTGGCTTGATTGGCATTGTCGGCAGCTTCTTTAGCTTGTTTGAGTTCGATCGCGCGCTGTTGGGATTCTTCAAGTAAAATTTTATTTTCCTTTAAAGCCCCTGCTAATTGTTCAGTGCGATCGCGAACTCGCTGTTCTAAGTTACTTAGCAAATCGGATAATCGCTCAATTGTAGAGTTCACACCCAATTGCAGCTCTCCTATTTCATCGGATTGAATTTTGCGATCGCAGCGCACATCTAGACTGCCGGATTCAACTTGTTTGAGAATCTGTAAAATTTCTTTAATTCTGCTAAATATTGTAGAATTAAACAGCAATAAAATTGCAGCAGATGTTGCAGCAATACAAGCAGATGACCCCAGTAAAAATATAATAATAATGTCTTTCTTGCGGTTTTGAATTCGCTCGATTCCAGCTTTGATATACAAAAAACCAATCAATTTTCCATCTTCTAGACGCAGCGGTGCAATGTGGATTAATCCATCGGAAACTGCGATGACTTGCTTCACCTTAAAGGTTTGCTCGAAGTTTTCCTCAATCTTGAAGCCTGCGATCGCTTTAACCGATTTGCCTACATCCTCTGAATTCATCGAATAATAGACTTTGCCGTTAGTTCCAATTGCTAATGTATCTAATAACTTTTCTCCCACAAGGTTTTCCATCACAGCGCGATCTCTGACTGCTTCATAATTTAGCAACCCTTGAGCAATTAGTTTTGCTGGCAATTGGATTTGTGTTGTGAGTGTTTTATCAATCTCATTAGAAAATCGATTGACATAGTAAGAACCCATTAAAGTGAGTGCAACGATCTCAACACCAATGACTGCTGTCCCAATCTTAAATGCTAAGCTTTGCCAAAACTTTTTCATGATTTATTGAATTTTCGATAAAATTTGTTGGTAGGAATTTTTAGCAGTAATCTCACCCGCTAGAAGATTTCTGATTTGTTGATGAAGCACCTTCGATAAATTGCGATTTTTGGCTCCAAATAGATAACCCGTGTAGTTAGAATAATGCACATTGGCACCATACCGGGCAGTGATATCACTTTGAAACTCTCCGAAACTATCTATCCCAGATTCAGCAACAGCGAGATTTCCCCTAATTCCCGTCGGATTTCTGGTATAGCGAACCCATTTTTCTGCAACTTTTGGTGTACACCAATTCATCAGCAATTTAATAGCGCTATCGCGATTTTTAGAGTTTTTTAAGACTCCCCAAGTTGGGATATAACCTCCTAAATAATGGTTAGTTTTTTGAAAAGAAGGCAGTTCTACAGGGACAATCTTAGACATTTTTTGAGCATCCATTCCGTGCCAGTGGCTGTACATCCAAGTGCCATTGACATAAAAGAGAGCGCGATCGTCCAACATGAGATGTCGGGTATTTGCCCAATTATTTTCTCGATGCGATGGAATCAATGGATTAAACTTACCTAGCGTTTCTAATGCTTGTAATGTTTTGAAGAGGGCAGCATTCTTTTCAGATGAACCGACTTCCGATTTGGCTTCCTTAAAATCTAAAATTTCTGATTTGACTAAATTTTGAAACAGAATCTCTAGTGTCATCCAATCTTTGCTCTCATAAAATGTGGCGATGTTATTTTTAGTTTGGCGATTGTAGAGATTTACAGCTTCAGCATAACCGAGGAGGTCATCAAAAGTCATTCCTTCATATTTGATTTTAATGCCTATTTGAGCGGCAACATTTTTATTATAAAACAGCGCATGATAATATCCCTCTATATAAGGGCCGACTAAAAATCCCCCGGTTTGATTGCGATAGCTCGGATCTTGAATAATAAAAGGTTTTTGTGTTTCTGTAAATCCTGCAACTTCTTCAAAGTTGACGAGATGTTGTTCTCCCCATTTAGGATTGCCTAACTCTTCTGAAACTAGGGTGTAAATATCTTCATCCAACCAAACAATATCCCAATCTAACTTTCCCGATCGAATTGCAGATGCGATCGCTTTGGCTGTCCCCGGTTTATGCGCCAAATTCAGTTGTTGCCAAAATTTAAGTTTGAGAGCGATATTCTGATGTAAAAATGAGAACTCTTGTGCCACTTCTCGTACCAAAACCTCGCGTTTATCTTCCCTTAACCAGTGCCCCATCCAGTTAAGCTGATTTTGAGCAGCAAAGGAATTTGAATCATTTTCACCAGTCAACTCAATACCGCGCTCTCTAGGAGGGGAATCAGAATGAAATGGGAATGGATTGCAGCTTGTGAAGCCGAGTCCAAGTGCAAAAAAAGGTAGTGTATTAAATGTTCTACGTTTCATAAAGTTTATTGGTGTCACACCTTATTTATAGTCTACCCTAGGGCGTCGGTACAGTAGAATATTTTGACAAAAAGAACGAAATATGTGTTATGTAGGGGCGATCGCATGAGGGCGACAGTAGATCGCGACGCGATCGCCAACCATTTTTTTTTCCTCATGCGATCGCCCTGCCAAGGTCTACATCAACATACATACTATGCCACTTGTGTCAATTTCTTTTACTGAACCGATGCCCTAGTTGCTCGGTAAAATTAACTTTCGATGCTTTATAAAACATTCACACTGAAACGGTATAACTGAGGAAAGCGGTTGCTATAAATGCTTAAGTTTCAGCATTTAATTAAGTAAAATTAAATAATGGGAGTGGTGGTAAAAATAAAACTTTTACCACCACTCCCATTGTTTAATAAATACCATGAAAAATCGATCCAATTTAATAGCTAATCCTTCTTTTTAGGGTCGATAGGATTTAGATCGTTCCCGGTGGCATCCGAATAATATATTTGGATGATTGAAATACTCACCGACCTGAAGGAACGGTGATTCTTGACGCTTCATCGGGGAAAAGCTACCGAAGTAGTCTTACAGTCCCGAGCGCGTCCGTTTAAAGTCGTGGCGATTCCCCATCCCGACTTGTTCTATATTCTTAGCAGCATTCTCATCTCTATCTTGCTCGGTGCCACAACTTAAACAAAGAACCGAACGAATAGATAAATCAATCTTGCCCCATTTAAACCCACAGTCTGCACACACTTGACTGGTAGGTTCCCATCTACTAATTACTTTGAACTCCCTACCAAACTTCTCCGACTGACGCTCGCAAAGTGTTCGGAATTCTCTCCATCCTTGCCGACTAATTGCCCTGGAAAGCTTCCGGTTTTTGACCATGCCCGACACGTTCAAATCCTCCAAAACAATCACTTGGTTTTCGTTAACTATTTTGGTTGACAATTTGTGCAGGAAATCTTTACGGGTATCGGCAATTTGATTGTGCAACTTGGCAATTCTGATGCGAGTTACATTTCTTCTCCTAGAATCTTTTGGTTGGCGGGCTAATTTGCGTTGCAGTTTGCGAACTTTCTGGTCTAACTTTTTATAGCTAGGACTTTCGGCTTTCTCGCCATTACTCATCACCGCAAAGGTTTTAATCCCTAAATCAATCCCGATACTTGGATTCTTAGCCTCAGACTGAATTGGCTGAACTTCTACGACAAAACTCAGGAAATAGCGGTTTGTACAATCCTTGATTACCGTGACAGAGCTAGGCTCAGATGGTAACTTTTGCGACCAAATCGGCTTGACAATCCCAATCTTGGCTAAATAGACACCACCGTCCTCCGACCTGGAGAAACCGCGAAGAGTAAATCTAGCAGATTAATTGTTAGTCCTCTTTTTGAACTTGGGATACCCAACTTTACGTCCTTTTCTCTTGCCTTTGCAGGAATCGAAAAAGTTCTTAAAAGCTGTCTCCAAATCGGCTACGGATTGCTGCAAAGGAACTACCGATACTTCCCTTAGCCAAGCTCTTTCTTCGGATTGCTTGGCTTGAGTAATTACTATTTTCTGGAGTTCTGCTGATTTAAATCTTCTTTCTGATTGCTTGCAAAGTGCAAGAGCATCGTTCCAGGCTAGCTCGAACACAGCCAAACAATTGAGCCAAGCTCTGTCGTTGTTGGTCGGTTGGATAGATTCTGTACTGATACCTTGCTTTCATTATTTTTTGCTGTTTGATTTACTCGACCATACCATATATTATTGATCTAATCGATAAAATTAAAGAGAATTAAAGCCGTCCTATAAGGACGGGGCTTCAGACCCATTCTTTTGGTGAGAGTGCGAGCGGATCGAAAAGCGACATAGATCGATCGCTAAGACGATCGCACTCTTATAATTCCAATGCTACCGGATTTGATATTATCTGCCGTTGAAAAACAAATCCCTGGCGCAAAGCCAGGGATTACTAATACTAGGAGACAACGGAAGCTACTTTTGCAGCAGTCCGAGGACGACGACGACCTGTTACTGCGTTAGCCGGGACTGGTACTGGGGATGGCAATGATGGTGATGATGATGATGGTGATGATGATGATGCTAGCTTAGGTGCTTCAATCGAAAGCTGAGCTCTTTGCACAAATTCCGATCGCACTGCTTCTTCAGGAATTTGCATCAGGAATACCAGCATCGGATTGCTTTGCAGTTGCCGGCGCAGCACTCGCCCAATTGCTTTTTCGATTTGGGTTTGAACTCCTACCCAGTCAACATTAACTGGCGATTCAGCAGTAGCAGGTAGGACAAATTCCGACCAGCGATCGCTCAAAACTGTTTCAATGGTTTGATTGATTAGTCCGATCGTTTCCGCGCGATCGGCGGATGTCACTACACCTTTTAAGTGGACTTCTGGCTTAGCGACTAACTTGCCTTCCCAGTTCAAAGCTGCCGCTACCGTTACAGCGCCATCTCCGGCTAACTGCTGACGTTCCTTGAGGACGTTTGCTTTGACTACGCCCGATCGCGAAGAGTCTACCAATTCAATTCCTGAAGGCACTTTAGTACCGAGTCGCATCGAATTTTCGGTCAACTCAACCACATCGCCGTTGTCAATAATCACCATATTGCTCGCGGGAATGCCCATGCTTTGAGCAGTCTTGGAGTGCTGAACCAGCATCCGGTGTTCTCCGTGGACGGGTAAGAAGAACTTGGGACGAGTCATGTTAATCATTAACTTTTGGTCTTCTTGACAGCCGTGGCCGGAAACGTGAATTCCTTTGTCGCGGCCGTAAACCACGTTTGCTCCCAGCATCATCAGTTTATCGATCGTATTTACCACTGCGATCGTATTTCCAGGAATCGGATTAGCCGAGAAAATGACTGTATCGCCCTTTCTGATTTTCACTTCATGATGTTCGCCGTTAGCAATGCGAGTCATCGCCGCCATCGGTTCGCCTTGGGAACCTGTAGTTAAAATCAAAACCTTGTCATCTGGCAAATTGCGGATTTCTTTCAACGGTTTGAAAATACTATCTTCGCATTTGATGTAGCCGAGATTGCGGCAGTGAGCGATGACGTTCAGCATCGAGCGGCCAACCACTCCGACATACCGATTGTTTTTCTTAGCCAATTCCAAAACAATTTGCAATCGGTGTACCGAAGAAGCAAAAGTCGTCAGCATCACTCGTCCCGTTGCTTGAGCGATAATTCTGTCTAAATTCGGAGCTACAGAACGTTCTGAAGCGGTAAAACCAGGAACTTCCGAGTTAGTAGAATCGCTGATCAAGCACAGCACGCCTCTTTCGCCGTACTCCGCCAGCTTTTGCAAATCAAAATGCTCGCCGTCTACAGGAGTGTGGTCAATTTTAAAGTCTCCAGTGTGAATAATAATTCCGACGGGAGTGTGAATTGCCACAGTGAAACTGTCGGCCATCGAGTGAGTGTTGCGAATGTATTCAACTAAGAAATGCTTACCAATTCTGACCGTATCCCGGGGGCGAACAGTCCGCAATTCAGTGCGGTGAGACACTCCGGCTTCTTCCAATTTTCCGGCGAGCAAAGCCATCGCCAAGCGCGGGCCGTAGATGACTGGAATTTCAAATTGTTTGAGGTGATAGGGGATGCCACCGATGTGATCTTCGTGACCGTGAGTCACGATCATACCTTTAATTTTGTGGTTGTTTTCCCGCAGGTAAGTCATGTCTGGGAGGACAATATTTACACCGTGCATTCCATCTGTGGGGAAAGCTAAACCTGCATCTAAAAGAATTATTTCGTCGCCGTACTCGAACACACAAGTGTTTTTACCGATTTCGTGCAGCCCGCCGAGGGGAATAACTTTTAGAGCTGATGCAGTTGTATTTTTGATCATGCGTATCCTTTGTTAGTTATTTTTGTTATGAGTCTGTTGTCTGTTGTCTTTTGTCTGTCGTCTTTTTTCGGCTGTTGGTTAGTAGGGCGATTTTTTTCCACATATTTATGATGGAAAACTCCCCTGCGGGTTTTGCGAACCCGTACAGTCAGTTGTCTTCAGTCTTGAGTCTTTAATTCCCAGTCTTTAATCCTTGACAGTCAGTTACTTACTAACAGTTAATGACTAATGACTGATGACGTTCGCGAGTTCCGAGGCTCGCACTACTGACCGATCGCAACTAATATTCAGTTGTCTGAAAACTCGTTCTCGCCTATCTAGCTAGCAGATACTGCGGCTAGCTGACTCAGTACGTCCTTTAACTTTTGAGTTACCTCAAGGGGCGGAGCGCACAGGGGCGGACGGGTGGAACCCACATCCCAGCCTTGAAGTTTAAGAGCTGCCTTAACGGGAATGGGATTTGTGGTGAGAAAAAGAGCTTTAAACAGGTCAAAAAGTTGCAAGTGAATCTGGGTAGCGACTTGAACTTGACCGGCCTCGAAAGCTTTAATCATCTGTTGCAGTTGCTCTCCTACCAGATGGCTGGCTACGCTAACTACACCAGATCCTCCTACCGCCAACATTGGCAAAGTTAGGGAATCATCTCCAGAATAGATCGCAAATTCCGGTGATGTCAAGCACCGAATTTGACTTGCTTGATCTAGGTTGCCACTTGCTTCTTTGACTGCCACAATGTTGGGGATTTCTGCCAATCGAGCTACTGTCTCGGGCAACATATTCTGGCCAGTGCGACCGGGGATGTTATATAACATTATAGGCAATTCTGGAGCAGATTGCGCGATCGCCCGAAAATGATTGTACAAACCTTCTTGCGGCGGCTTGTTGTAATAAGGAACTACCTGCAAACAGCCGTCTAACCCGAGTTTAGCTGCTTTTTGCGTAGCTTCGATGGCTTCTGAGGTCGAATTCGACCCGGCTCCTGCGATTACCAAAGCTTTACCGGCTACTGCCTTTTGTACCACCTGAAATAATTGGTACTCTTCATCCCAGCTCATAGTGGGAGATTCGCCCGTAGTTCCGCACATTACCAAGCTATCCGTACCGCGATCGGCTAAATGAATTGCCAATTGTTCTGCTACCGCATAGTTAACACTGCCGTCTTCCTTAAACGGCGTAATCATTGCAGTCAGAACCCGTCCAAACTTTACCACACTTTCTCCGATTTTAGACTGTTGATTTTTGATTTTAAATTTTTGATTTCAGATGCAAGATTTATCTAAAATCTTCATTTCAATTGCCCTATTGTCAGATTCAGTCGATTTTAGATGTTAAATTTTAGATGTTAAATTGACTCCACAGATGAATCTGGGTTCTTCAACTAGGCTCTAAAATTTTGAGATCTCCACTCCTGACGTAGGGGACTTGCATCTATTTTTTGGGCCCACTCGCCCTAAGTAGAAATAGCCGCTGCTTGTTGGATTTGCAGCAAACCTTTGTCTGCTAGCAACTCAGCTATTTGCACCGCATTTAAAGCAGCCCCTTTGCGAATTTGATCGCCGCTCAGCCACATCTCCAACCCGCAGGGGTGAGAAATATCTTGGCGAATCCTGCCGACTAGCACTTCATCCTTACCGCTGGCCTCGACGGGCATCGGGAAATAATTAGCTTGCCAGTCTTCTACCAGCTTAACGCCGATCGCCTCCTTTAAGATTTCCTTAGCGTCGATCGGGCTAAAAGGCTCTGCAAACTCCAGATTAATCGCCTCCGAATGGGCGCGGAGTACGGGAACCCGGACGCAAGTCGCACTAATTCTAATCTCGTCAGTACCAAAAATCTTCCGAGTTTCGTTGACCATTTTCATCTCTTCCTCACAATACCCTAAATCGTTAATTGGTGTATTGTGCGGAAACAAGTTAAAAGCCAAGGGGTAGGGAAAAATATCGGTTTTGGGAATTTCCCCTGCCAAAATTGCTCTGGCTTGATCTTTCATTTCCTCCATTGCCCTGGCGCCCGCGCCGCTGGCAGACTGGTAAGTCGCTACAACTATGCGCTTGACTGGTTTAACTTTGTGCAGCGGCCAAACGGCAACTGCCATCAAAATCGTGGTGCAGTTGGGATTAGCAATGATACCTCGGTGAGTTGCCGCAGCTTGGGGATTGACTTCGGGAACAACTAGAGGTACCGTCGCATCCATACGGAAAGCGCTGGAATTGTCGATTACCACGGCCCCGGCTGCCACTGCTTTCGGAGCCCACAGTTTAGAGATAGAACCGCCGGCGGAGGCGAGCACTAGATCTACATTATCGAACGATCGCTCCGATACAGCTTCGACCGGCAACATCTCGCCGCCAAAGGGCAAAGTTGTGCCTGCTGAACGTTCCGAAGCCAGCAGCTTCAAGTCTGAAATGGGAAAACTCCGGCTGTGCAGGAGTTCTAGTAACTCGGCACCGACTGCGCCGGTGGCTCCTAAAATGGCAACTCGATAGGATTGAGACAAATTAGTTTCCTCCACAAATTAGAGTCTAAACGATCGAAATCTAAAATTTAAATAACTGCAATACTGAATAAGCTTTTGTGCATCTGGAGAGGGGGAGAGGGGGAGAGGGGGAGAGGGGGGGAGAGAGAGGATTTTTGATCGGTTTAGGAAATATACAATTTCAATGCACAGTAGCCGATCGAACTAAATTAATTTTATGCGACATCAGGGCGCGAGCAGATGGCAAGGGTGCAAGTAACCGAGGTGGTCGATCGTACTCAATCTTAGTTTAGCATCTTTTGCCATCTGCTCGCGCCCAATCCACATCAAGTTGGTTTTGGGATACCTGCATTTGAGCAAACGCATCCATTCAATCCGATCGCCCGCTCATGCCGGTCGGATTGACATCCGAGGGCGATATATGCTATGGTGCATCGGCTATTAGCTCGACAGACGGAAATCCCCACAGTATAGTAATACTCCACTTACTGTGGGATGAAAGGCGAGCGAGATGACGATTCCACCCGCCTGCCAACAAGCGCAGGTCTTGGGAGTGGGCGGGTGAATCAGGAGACGAGCAAATAGAACCAAAACTTTCCCCAGTAAGGGTTTGAGTGCTACGATTGTAGTTATTGGGCAGCCGAAAATGCTACCAATATACTGAACCTTGACAACTGAAGATAGGGGGTTTCGTAGGGAAGTGACACATTTAATTGTGGCGGCCTCCTGCGAGTAAAATTTTCAAGGCACGAAGGTGCTTGGAATTTCATTTTTGAAACCAAGAGTGGGGCGGGACGTGTTCCTCACTATAAAATGCCGTAGAGGGAAACAATTGGAGTACCTTGAAGGAAGATCTGGATATCCTTAACAGGACTCAGATGCCTACACCATAACGCTTGCAATTGGTGTAGGAGCGTCACTGGACTTAACCTCCACATTCCTAGCAGCAAAACCTAGTATCCTCAAACCAAAACTATTTGGCAAGAGCGAAAAAAGTAGCCGGAAACGACTTACAGTCTCATCCGGTAGAGGTGTTGGTAGTTATGTCGCTACAAGTCAAAGCGTACAAACTTAAAATGCAAGCAAAGTCAGATTTGTATGTATTTTATCAAAATTGTTAAATATCACAAAAGCCGATGAAAGTAACCCAGGAAAAACTTCCAGCCAGTCAAATTGGTTTGGAAATCGAAGTGCCATCAGAAAAATCAAAACAAGCTTACGAGCAGGTAATTAAACAATTCGCTCGCGAGGTCAATATTCCTGGGTTCCGCAAAGGCAAAGTTCCCCGCCAAGTTTTGCTACAGCGCCTGGGCCAGACTCGCTTGAAAGCTACAGCTTTGGAAAATTTGATTAATGATTCACTGCAAAAAGCTCTCGAACAAGAAAAAATTCCGGCAATTGGCAGTTTTGAACTCCGCACTGAGTTTGAAGAATTGCTAGGAAAGTTCGATCCAGAACAGCCTCTGACTTTTTCGGCTAAGGTTGATGTAGAACCCGAAGTAAAAATGGGTCAGTACACCGGCTTGCAGCTTCAAGCAGAAGAAGTTAAGTATGATGAGGCTCAGGTAGATGAGGTACTGGCAAAATATCGATCGGACAAAGCGACTTTAATCCCCGTAGAAGGCCGGCCAGCTCAATTGGGAGACATGGCTTTGGTTGATTTCGCAGGTAGATTTACCGAAGCAGCCGAAGGTGAAACTCCCGCAGAAATTCCCGGCGGCGATGCCGAAGACTTTCAAGTAGAATTGTCGGAAAATCAGTTTGTACCGGGCTTTATTCAAGGCATGATCGGGATGAACCCCGGAGAAACTAGAGAAGTTTCCGTCCAGTTCCCTGATGAATATAGCAGTGAAGAATTGGCGGGAAAACCAGCAGTATTTACGATTACTCTGAAAGAACTGAAGGAAAAGGAATTGCCGGAGTTGGACGACGACTTTGCCCAAGAAGTTAGCGAGTTTGAAACTTTAGCACAACTGCGCGAATCCCTCGAAACTCGGTTTAAAACAGAGCAAGAAAACAAGTTATCAGTTAATAAGGAAAAAGCCATATCAGCAGCACTGGTTCAGCTCATAGATGTGGAAATTCCCGCAACAATGGTCGATCGCGAAATCGATTATTTGCTCAACCAACAAGCCATGCAGTTGAAAAATTATGGCATAGATATCAACCAACTGTTTACCGAAGAAAATATCGGGCCGATGCGGGAACGCTCTCGTCCGGAAGCAGTAGAAAGGCTCAAACAAACTCTAGCTCTGGCAGAAGTAGCCAAGCTGGAATCCTTATCTGTTGAACCAGCAGAAGTAGTAGCAGAAGTAGCAAAAGTCAGAAAGCAGTTTCCCAAAGGGAATTTTGACCCTGAAAAGTTGCGGGAATTTGTAGCAGAAGACTTGCTAAAACAAAAAACCCTGAAATGGTTGGAAGAAAAAGGGACAATTGAACTCCTACCTGAAGGCTCTTTGACTCCAGCAGCAGAGGAAGAAGCAGAAGAATCAGACGCCGAAGAGTCTGCTGAAGCAGTCACGAGCGCGATCGACGTGGAAGTGGTAGGCCAAGAGTAAAACCTTCTAGTTTTGCTTCTAGAAACTACCAGCGTAGGGTGCACAACGCGTAGATTTGTGCTAAAAAGCACGTCAAACGCAGTTATAGATTGTTGTTGGATGGTGTGGTCCAGATCCGGAGGTACTCAAATTCCCCCTTCTTAAGGGGGATTTAGCCTAGGGGGCAAACGAATATTTATCAACTCTTAAGCTTAAATTGATACGAATGCCTCGCACCTGATGCTTGCTATAACATGGCGCGCGGGGGCTAGAAACCCGGTTTCTTAGGGTCACGCAGTCAAACCAAGTTTTTGCAACAGAAACCGGGTTTCGGTTGGCGCATACTAAAAACAGCCACGATTGGTGAGTAACTCTTTTAACTCATTCACTCTACCAGCGTTACGCCGATCGCAGCCATCAATCTCGATCGCTCAAAACTCTCCATTCCCCCCATCTGGCTTCAGAAGAGGCATAATAGTTAAAAGCTGGCGGCTTAATTTCAAGCTTTCATCAGCAGCAAATTGTCTAGAATCCTTGACTGGTGTCTTATGGTGGTATCTCAATCTTCCAATTACCTAATTACAAGCTATAACGATTTTGATGTCAGCTCCAGCCCCAGCAATGTAGTGCCGATGGTACTAGAACAGTCGGGGATGGGCGAGCGGGCATTTGACATTTACTCGCGCTTGCTGCGGGAGCGCATTGTGTTTTTAGGAACTCCCGTAACTGACGAAGTGGCTGATTCGATCGTAGCTCAGCTATTGTATCTAGATGCCGAAGACCCAGAAAAAGATGTCCAAATGTACATCAATTCCCCCGGCGGCTCGGTAACGGCGGGTATGGCAATTTATGATACCATGCAGCAAATTCGCCCGGATGTGGTGACGATTTGTTACGGTTTGGCTGCAAGTATGGGCGCATTTCTGCTGACAGCGGGAGCCCACGGAAAGCGGATGTCTCTTCCGAGTTCCCGGATTATGATCCACCAGCCGCTCGGAGGCGCTCAAGGTCAAGCAGTAGATATTGAGATTCAAGCCAAAGAAATCCTTTATCATAAGCGTAAGCTGAATCAATTGTTAGCGCACCATACTGGTCAACCGATCGACAAATTAGAGGCAGATACAGAACGCGACTTTTTTATGTCAGCCGATGAAGCCAAAGATTACGGATTGGTCGATCGAGTTATCGCAAAAGAAAACCTTCCGGCTGCGGGAGAAAACGTCACTGCACTGAATTAAGAGGCTGTTATGTCTAAGTACGACTCCCATCTAAAATGTTCGTTTTGCGGCAAGTCTCAAGAGCAAGTGCGAAAGTTAATCGCAGGCCCCGGGGTTTATATCTGCGATGAATGCGTTGATTTGTGCAATGAAATTTTAGATGAGGAGTTGTTTGATTCGAGTGCTGTGCCCGCAGCAGCAGCGGTTCCGAAGCAGGAAACAACGCAAAAACGCCGCGCTACCTCGGGCAAAAGTATCTCGATGAGCCAAATTCCCAAGCCGAGGGAAATTAAAAATTATCTCGACGAAAATGCGATCGGTCAAGAGGAGGCGAAAAAAGTCCTCTCGGTGGCAGTTTACAACCACTACAAGCGCCTCAGTTTTATCCATGCCAAAAATAGCGGCAAGCACCCGCCGGAAGAAGTAGAACTGCAAAAATCGAATATTTTGTTAATCGGGCCGACGGGCTGCGGCAAAACTCTCCTGGCTCAGACTTTGGCGGATATGCTGGACGTGCCGTTTGCGGTGGCTGACGCGACGACGCTGACGGAAGCCGGCTATGTCGGAGAAGATGTGGAAAATATTTTGCTGCGGCTGCTGCAAGTGGCAGATATGGACGTGGAAGAGGCGCAGCGCGGAATTATTTATATTGATGAAATTGACAAAATTGCCCGCAAGAGCGAAAATCCTTCGATTACTCGGGATGTCTCTGGGGAAGGAGTGCAGCAGGCTTTGCTGAAAATGCTGGAGGGGACGATCGCCAATGTACCACCCCAAGGCGGCCGCAAGCACCCGTATCAAGATTGCATCCAAATTGATACCAGCAATATTATGTTTATTTGCGGTGGCGCTTTTGTCGGTTTGGAAAAAGTGATCGAGCAGAGAACGGGTAAAAAGTCAATGGGTTTTATTCAGCCGGGAGAAGCTCAGCCGAAGGAAAAGCGGGCCGCTGATGTGCTCAAGCAACTGGAACCGGACGATTTGGTAAAATATGGGATGATTCCAGAGTTTATCGGGCGGGTGCCGGTGGCGGCGGTGTTAGAGCCGCTGGATGAGGAAACGCTGATGGCGATTTTGACGGAGCCCCGCAATGCTTTGGTGAAGCAGTATCAAAAGCTGCTAAAAATGGATAATGTACAGTTGGAGTTTAAGACGGATGCGATTCGGGCGATCGCGCAAGAGGCATACCGCCGCAAAACAGGAGCGCGGGCACTGCGGGGAATTGTCGAAGAATTAATGTTAGATGTGATGTACGAGTTGCCGTCGCGCAAGGATGTGACACGGTGTACGATTACTAAGGAAATGGTTGAGAAGCGATCGACTGCCGAATTGTTGGTGCTTCCGTCTTCGTTGCCAAAACCAGAATCGGCTTAAAAGCATCGGTTTTCAGGATAGCAATTTGATCGTACAAAATTGTAAAATTCCTTCTCATCAAATTTTCGGACGGGCAAGATGCCCATTCCACAAGAAAAAAAAGTTTTTGTGGGATGGGCATCCTGCCCGTCTTATTTTCGGACGGGCAAGATGCCCATTCCACAAGAAAAAAAAGTTTTTGTGGGATGGGCATCCTGCCCGTCTTATTTTCGGACGGGCAAGATGCCCGTTCCACAAGAAGAAAAAAAGTTTTTGTGGGATGGGCATCCTGCCCGTCTTATTTGTGGGATGGGCATCCTGCCCGTCTTATTTTTGGACGGGCAAGATGCCCGTTCCACAAGAAGAAAAAAAGTTTTTGTGGGATGGGCATCCTGCCCGTCCTAACTATTTTTGCAATAAATCTATGGAATCTCGCATTCAAGCATACCTGCGTTTTGCCGCCAGCCAGCAGCGCGACACCGAGCATATCGGCCCCTTCCTCGCTACATTCAGCCCCCACACCACCAACCCTTATCTGAATTATGCGATTCCCGAAGATGGCGCCACACCCTCCCTCGCCGATGTTAACGCACTAATTGCTGCGTACTCTGACCGCGATCGACAGCCACGTTTGGAATATGTCACGAAACTCGCGCCCGCTGTCGAAGAAGCCCTGATATCCGCTGGTTTCACCGTTGAGGGACGCTTACCGCTGATGATTTGCACTCCGGGATCGGAGAAATTGCTGCCGATTCCGCCGGAAATCGAGCTAATTCTGCCAGTTTCCGATGACGAACTTTTGGGTACTGTGGCGGCGCAAAACGAGGCTTATGGAGAGGCTGCACCCAGCCCTGAAGATGTTGACAGTCTTCGGAAAACTCTGGCGGCGGGTGGGATTGCGGTACTCGCCCGCGTCGCAGCAACGGGCGAACCTGCGGGCGCTGGAATCTGCACGCCACCGCAAAACCAGACGACGGAAATCGCGGGAATTGGTGTGCCGGCTGCTTTTCGGCGGCGGGGTATTGCAGGGGCTTTGACGGCGCGGTTGTTGCGAGAGGCTTTTGACGCGGGTGTTACGGTGGCTTTTTTGATGACGCTACACGAGCAGGAATTTCGAGTTTACACTAGGGCGGGATTTTCGGCGATCGGCTCCGAGGGCTGCGCCAACGACGAAATTCTCCACATTTCCCTCCCGCCCCAGTAAAACACCTGTCAAATAGGTTTGTAGTGAGGACTTTAGTCCGCATCTAAATTAGGGCTTGCTGAATAAAAGTAGAAAGTTTTCCAGATAACGGCTTCAATCTTTTGAAACTCTCACAAGTGCAAGTTATAGGATTATAGATTCTCAAAACCCTTGCACTGTCCTTGTTCGTTGATGGCTAAATTTGGGAAATTTAGCCAGAAACCTACTATTTGTTAATCTGTGTAGCCTCGTTTTTCCAGTACGTACACTTTTTCAGCAAGCCCTAAATTGGCCGACTAAAGTCCTCACTACAAACATCTTGATTGAACTCCCAAAATCAATCGATTACCAATCGATTAAATCATCCTCATCAACATCAGAAGATAACTCAGGAAAATCCGGTTCAGATTCCAATCTAAAAGTTTCCGACTCCCAAATCTCTAAATCATCCGACAAATCGACTACTTGCCCGTCAAACATATCAGCCCATTGCTTGCTCGTATTCGCGACAGCTTGAGCATCAGCCCGTACCGCTACAGCCTGAGCATTTAACTCATTCTGAGAGTCTGTAGAAGTGTTGATCTGCCGCAACGGTTCAGAAACATTTGGCACATTAGCAGCAGTATTTTCGTTCGCCCAAGAGTGTTTTTGCTCTTCTCCTCCGTCCCCCAAAAAATTACCTGCCATCTCAGAATTACCCGGGTGCTCCACCTGTTGATTCTCATCGATCGCAGCAGGAGAATTCCGAGGAGTTTCGGCAACACGTTCGTTATAATTTGGCAAATCTTGGGTGCGGGAACTATTAGTTGCAGCGGGATTTGTTAAAACTACTTTTACTGCTACTCGACTGTTAAACACTTGCAAAAAAGCTTCTTCAATATTAGGTACTTTGTCTTTAACCATATTCAGCAACGGCTGCGAACTAATCTTAACATAAGCCGTATCATTGCTAAACATTACTAGCTGTCCGTGTTGCCGGAGTAGCGATTGAGTCCCGTGGGGCCGCACGCGATCGAGTACCTGTTGCCACACTTTATCTAAATCAATTTCGCTACCTAAATTAGTTGGTGAATAATTGGTTTGACTCGTTTCAGCAGTTGGTATCGCTTCGGGAATCGGGGCAGGAGGTGTGCTTTGTGTGCGATCGACAATAGGTTGCGAAGTCGGTGGCGGATTTTGAGGTTTGGCTGCGGGAGGCTGTTCGATATTAGCTGTGGAACTCCCCCCCAAAGCTTGGGGGGGTTCGGGGGGGTGAATTTGGGATTGAGCAATATTTCTACCTGGTTGGGCTGCTGGTTGTGGCTGAGTTCTAATGGCTGAAGGCAACAATCCCAACAGCGTTACTTCCAGCCACAATCGCGGCTGAGTGGTGTTTTTAATTTGTACTTCGTGGGTTTGCAAGTGTTTCTGACTTGCCAGAATTAACTCGGCGTCCCAATTGCGGGCAAAATCGCAGAGTTTTTCCCAAGTTGCGGCGGTTAAAGCTACTAAATTTGACCGTTGTGGTGCTGCTTTGGCTATTAGCAAATCTCGGTAAAAGCTGGCGAGGCTTTGCAGCACGATTAGTGGTTCCCGTCCGCGATCCATGAGGTGCCGGGTCATGTCTATTAATGCTGTAGCGTTATCGTTTGCGATCGCCTGTAGTAGTTCCATCAAGTCATTTTCTGGGACGGCGCCGACTAAATCCCAAACTTTTTCGATGGTTATTTGACCGGGAAATAAGCTGAGTTGGTCGAGCAAACTTTCTGCATCTCGCAGTCCTCCTTGGGCGAGTTGAGCAACCATTTGTACGGCATCGCTGGCAATATTGATATTTTCTAATTGGGCAATCTTGTGTAAATGAGAGGTCATTGAGTCGAGGGGAATCCGGCGGAAGTCGAATTTTTGGCACCGAGAAATGATGGTTGGTAATACTCTTTGGGGGTCGGTTGTGGCGAGGACGAATACGACGCGATCGGGCGGTTCTTCTAAGGTTTTTAATAGGGCATTAAATGCCTGGGTACTGAGCATATGAACTTCGTCGATTACATATACTTTATAGCGGCACTGTACGGGGGCAAATTGGGCTCGTTCGATCAAGTCCCGAATGTTGTCTACTCCGGTGTTACTGGCGGCGTCGATTTCGATGACATCTAGTGTGGAACCTCGGGCAATTTCTTGACAAACGTTGCATTTGCCGCAGGGTGTCGGGGTAGGGGCGCCGGTAGAAATACAGTTGAGGGATTTGGCAAAAATTCTGGCACTAGAGGTTTTACCGGTGCCTCTGGGGCCGGTGAATAGATATGCTGGTGCTATGCGCTGTTGCAGGATGGCGCTGGTGAGAGTTTGGGCGATCGCCTCTTGACCGACTAATTCGGCAAATGTCTGAGGGCGATACTTGTGATGCAGGGGTTCGTAGGTCACGATCGAATATTTGTGGTATTAGCTGTAATCTTAGCTAAGGACACGTTGTTCGATCGCGCGATAGCTCTATTCTCACAGCCAGCCTCCCGGTGGGCTGGCAGGGCGGGAGCGATCGAACAGTAGTAATTAGCACCCGATAGGAGAGTCCGCTTCTCGATCGGTTGTTCTCCAGAAGTGTTTTTGGCGATCGCTGGAGAGAGTTAGTATTGATTTATGTGTACTTATTTTTCTTTTTCTAGAAACGGAGGCTGCGGAACAATTTTTTTTTGACCTATATTGGTATAATCTATCACAGACAATTCACCATTTCTTTTTGCCGGTGCCAGCGCGGGATTTTCCGATATTTCGGAAACCTGCTTGCAGTTAAAGATAAAGTATTAATTAGAGGGTGCCTGTTCGAGTTGTAGAAATCCAGTTATAGCAAGATGGTGGTGGAATGATGTCAATGTTGGTCGATCGAGTTACACTGCCAGCTCTACTCTGGAATCCTGTATAAATATAGCGTCAAAATTTACCCTTTAAAAGCCCATGTCAACCCAAATCATCCTTGTAGAACCAAGGTTGGCAGTAGCCTCTCCCAAACCTAAACAGGCTAAACCAGGATCTCCGTCCCCCGACCAAATCTTGATGGGAGCGTCGGGATTACTGTTATTATTGCTGCTCGGTTTAGCGGTATTTACCAAGCTAAGACTAGATGATTTGAGTAAGAAGCTCAAATTTGAAGAGTTTAGAAATAGAGAACTCCAGAAAAAATACAAAATGGCTCTGGAAACCATATCAAAGATGGAAAAAAACCCCGACCTCATTCACTCGCGAGACTTTAATTTAGACTACCTGAGAATGCGGATGGCGGAAGAAGTCTTTCACTTTGCCATTGTCAACCAGATTAAAGTAAAAGTCAAAGACAAAATTAGTATTGCCCTGCGCCCGACTCAGAGTGCAGTAGGAGATAAAAACGGGACTGCTGGCAGCGGCAGGCAAGTAGATTCGATGTTTGATATCGAATACGAAACTGGCGATCCAGCCGTAAAAATAGAAAGGCGAGTGCTGTTTCGGATTCAAATTAAGCTGATGAAACTGCCGACTCAGGCAACATCGGCGACAATTAATCAAATTATTGATTGTTTGGAAACTTATCTGAGTCCTTCAGATGACCATGATAGTTGGCAGCCGACTATTCAAGGTCGCATCGTTCACATTGAATGGGATCAAAAAGCGAAGCCGACGCCGATGTTGGTGTTGGAACAGTCGAATGAAGGGGTGAATGTTACCTTTAGGACTACGAGAACGCCTGCCGGCAGACCGGCTAATGAAAATGAGAGCCAGTTGGCAGGAGCCAAGGGTCAAAAAAATGCTAAAAGTAGTTCTAAAAGTGCAGCTAAAGGTGGAACAAAAAGCCCTGCGAAGGTAGGAGCAAAACGTCCCGGATCTCGGAAATAAGTTGAGCAAAATCACAATAATTGTGCTGAAAGAAGGTCAGTTGCAGCGGGTGTTTGTGTGTCTTGTGCGAGGTGACCGTCTTCTATAGCATTTCTCAGGTACATGAGGTATAGCTTGAGATTTTAGATTGGGCGATTGAGGGGATTGTTAATGAATTGTTGAATATCTCACTTACAATCTTTCGCGCTATATTGGAATAATGCGATCGGCTATGTCTAAAATACGGTTGTCGTGGGTGACGAGTAAAATAGTGCAGGGCTGTTCTTTTGCCAAACCTCCCTAAATATCGATCGCCAAACTCGAATTAAGGTTAACAAAGTTGTTTTACCAGACGCAGAATGCTAATTCATCAACACAACTTCGCCGTAATAAATTGCGGCGTTGCTGAATTAATGAATGACTGAGTGAGGAAGCGGAACATCCTGAAATTTTAGAGCATCTCCGTCTTTGAGAGAGCGGGGAGTTGCCAACCAGGTAGGAACAATTGTAAACAGATTTTAGCTATTTAGGGTAATCAAACAGCACCTCGGTCATGTAATGTTCTGCCCAATCTTGACCGAAAGCTTTTTCGAGTACGCGCCTGGTTTTGTCGTTTTGCTGCTGCTGGGTGCAGTAGTAAATTTGAGCGTCGAGAATTTTTGCTTCTTCGGCTACAGAAACTGGTTCCGAAGCGACTGCGAGTTTGCAGTGAATTTCGACGTAGGATTCAACTATGTCTAGAAATCGGCTTTCTTCTTCCTGTGAATCGGGGCGCACAAACAGGCAAAACTCTGAGAAAATATCGCCCCATTCGGGAATTTGGCGGGGACAAGAAAACTGGTTGACGGGCAAAGTTTGCAGTCGAGTGCGGTAGGTTTCCGACAAAGTTCGATCGGGATTGAGGGGAGAAAGGTCTGCGATCGCGGCGCTAATTTGACCTTTGCCTGCTACGATGTCTGTGCCGAACATCGGCAAAGCATAATTCGGTCTGGGAAACATCACGCAGTGGAGGATATCCAGCAGCGGCCCGACTTTAGCCAGTTCCAAGTGTATTTTGCGGAATTGGGGAGTTTGATAGCAGCGATTTTCTATGATCAGTTTTTCTCCTTCCAGCCGCCCTTCCACGTATCCCAACTCAGCGGGGAGGTGGTAGGGTTCGAGGTCGAGGTACCGACGCCATACTGATTCTATCCGATCGGCTAATTCGCGGATAAGGTAGTGCTGTTGGTCGCGCAGGGAAGGCTTGGATGTTTCTAACATTCTTATTTATCGGGCGATCGCTTAATAAAACTTCATTCTACGGTTGCAGGATGCAGTAAACAAGGTAGATACTTTTAAGGATATCAGCAGTTCGACGTGCGATCGAGTAAGTTTTACAAAAAAATCTGCCCTCTTATAGCAAGCCCTGTGACATTAGTCTAGGTATTCGCAGTGGCACAGGGCAATAAATTGCCATAAAAACCCGAGTAATGAGTAAGATTTCCGGAAACTCTCCGCTAAAATAAATGCACTAGCGGTAATTCGCAGGGAAAAAGCAAAGTAGGTAAGCGCGGAGATTTTGTATGTTTGGTCTGGGATTGCCCGAATTGGGCATTGTTGCGGTAGTCGCTATTCTAATTTTTGGCCCCAAGAAAATTCCTGAGTTGGGAAATGCTTTGGGCAAAACGCTGCGGAGTTTTAAGGAAGGGGTCGGTCAAGCTGATGATGATGAATCTACCCAGAAGGACAAGGATAAGGACAAGGAGGAAGAGCAAACGCTAGGAAAGTAATTTGCTGAACTTCCTGCAAATAGAATTAGCAACGCTCTGTCATCGTATATGTAGAGAATGTTTCATTGGGCAGTGTCCATATTTCCAAATAATAAGGCGCTGGCAATGAGCTCGATAGCCTTCAAAAATACCCAGATTTGGACTGTATTTATAGCTAATTTTTGTTGTAGTTTTTTGCAGATAGTTCGTCAGTTTTTGGCAATTTTTCCCTATTTTTGGGCGAGCCTTCGATAATATTTGGGGGTATTTTTTGAGGCTTGTATTTCTGATTGTCGGTTGCCTAACTGTTTGTTTGAAGAGATATACTGAAATTTCCCTAGCTTGATTTTCGGCTTTTTTAGGGAAACTGGCAGTTGTATTTTTTACCATTACTCAAAGCTGGCAAACGTCGATATTCCTAAGGATCGCGAATTAAATAATTTACACTCTTGAAAGTGGGATGGGCCAGAAGAACCCGTCTTTTCTGGACGGGCGGGACGCCCATCCCACAAGAACAATAAAAAATGTAAGTTATTTAATTCTCATTCCTAAGTCTATACCTGTAGGTTTTCTAACGCCACGGCACAAGGGAGGGAGTTTTAGTTCTAGTCTGATGGCGTATACGAGTGCGTGGGTTCGATGTCAAGGTATGATTACATTTGAGATTTTACCGTTGTTAGCACAGGAATGGTGGCGATCGCCCTTGCGATCGTCCCCGATGAGAGCCTCCGCAATGTCCGTGCGATCGCCAAATGTGAATTAAACCGCTATCTAGTAATGTCTCTGGGAAACATAAGGAGCAATTGAGAGCGACTCGCAGCACAGTCCGCTTGGAGGGTGGCTGGCCCGAATCAAGTCCTGATTCTGGCATCTATTCTGGTAAATGCCTCTTGCGAGGGATGCCGCCGGCCCGAAAATCTGCACTTAGATAAATAGCGTACAAGATAGATTTAGTGGTAAAATGAAATATGGTAACCCCCATAGGTGCCAAAGTTTCGGAAAACGTCAAACTGGCCAGTCCATAGGGCTGTGCCTTCCGATGTAAAACTCAAAGTACGTTACTGTAAACAGGCCATATTTTAAGCAAGTTACACTGCGCAGGAGAACTGACAAATGCTACAGCGCAAAATCTATCAACTCTGTTGTGATGGTCGTGAGGTTTCTATTTTTCTTCGAGATCAGCAACGTTGGATAGAGCGCGCTCGTATCCTAGATATTGAAGGGGATCTAGTCACGCTGCGCTACGAAACCGACGAAGAAGACGAAATTAGCTCCTGGGAAGAAATGGTGCGTCTAGAAAGTATTGGAGCTGTGTCCCAGAAGTTGGCTTCGGTGTCGAGAACTAACTGCGAACCCCTAGTTACTGACGATTGTCCCGAAGCCGAGCAAATTCGCAATCACTACCCGGACTCGAATTTAGAATAGTTTTGATCCTTAGCTTGAGTCACAAAAAATAGTTGGGGGAAAAGAAAACGACTTTTCTCCCTTTTTTGTCGAGGAATGGGGCAAAACTCGGGTTTTGCCGAAAAATCTGCTGGATTGTCACCAAATAAGCTATTTAGGATGGAAATTTGAGTTCGATCGCCAGTTTTCGCCTCTGAGCCACCAGAGCAGTCACAGACGCAGAACCGACGAACAACAAATACTGCGATCGCCTCATCAGAAAGCGCGCTAAGCTGTCGATCGCAATGACAACAATAGGTTTATTCCGCATCTAATTCCTCATCTATGAAAAATTCAGACTCCGGTATCGCTTCAAACACCGGACAGAAACCGTCGGGAGTGACTTTAAAGCCAAACAAAGCACTGGACTGGTTCCAACAGCGCTGGCCGCGGTAGTGCTGGCAATTGCCACAGCATTCGAGGTTTGCCTGAACGGCGTTGCCTTGAAATAGCAGTTCCCGCTGGGAGATGCCGCGCAGTACCAGTTCTTCGCCTTGCCAGCGCGCTTCTACTAAACCTGTATCGGCAAAATTTGCCCACCGAGGATCGGCTGTAATCGGACTCGGCAAGCTAATTGCTACCTCTGTCCCCAATTCGCTGAGTTCTCCCTCATAGTTAGTTTCGGGGATAGCGGGCTGCAAAAACATTTCCCCGATCGGCAATTCGACAACAGTCCCTACCGCCGGAGTGTGCAACTGGTAGCGGTTTCGCAGCTCGTCCAAGTTAGCCAAGTCAGCCAAATATGCAGGGGAACCGTGCACTAAAATTACGTGCTGCGGACGCAAATTGTGGATGAGCTGGGTAGTTCCCGGCCCGTCGCAGTGTTCGGCTAGCAGATAAGTTTCAATGAGCCGAACTCCTGATTCCTGCCAGTTGGCAAACCATTCCCTGACGGGATATCCGGGTTTTTGAGGTGCGAGTAAAATCCAAGGATTTGTGCGATCGGCAACGTACAAACCCAAATCGGAAATTTGGTCAGTAATTACAATACACGGGGTTTTCCCCAATTCGGAGCGCTGTTCGGCAGACAACCGGCGCACGCGAGGTTTCACCCTTTCGTCCCAAAACAAAGGTTGGTGGAGAGCAAAGTTTTGAACGGCGGTGGGAAAATGGGGCAGCAGTTCCAGATAAGCGTCGCACCCGTCGGCGACAGTGCCGTCTACCCAAATATCCAAGTCGCGCCCGGTGAAGTAGTGGTGGCTGCGGAGCAGCATCAGCAGTTCTTGACCCAAACCGAGGGCGGGTGCGGGTAGCAGTACCGAGCATCCGTCGGCGATCGCGCGGTGGATGCGATCGGCTAACTGATTTTCCAGTTGTCGGCGGTGAGGGTGGCGCGCTGTGCCGTAACTACCTTCCAAAATTAACACGTCGGGCTTCATGCCCCGGAGTTGTCCCAGCGGCAAACCTTCCACCAAACGACAATTCGATAGAAAAAAGTCGCCGGTGTAAACCAGGGTGTAGGTGCGATGGGGGGCTTCATAGGTCAAGAGTACAGTCGCCGCTCCGGGCAAATGGCCCGACGGGAACAACTGCACGCTCAGTCCTCGGCGCAGTTCGATCGGCGACTGCCAGGGTAGAGCCTCACAGAAATGCGACTCTGGCTGCTGAGACTGGGCCGGCCAGTTAAGCGGTAGCAGTCGCGCTGTGACTTCGCTGGCGTAAATTGGCAACAGGGGGAAAGCCTGGTGGAGTGCGAGCAAACCTCTGGCATGATCGGAGTGGGCGTGGGTGCACACTACGAAATCGACTGGGGGCGATCGATCTACTGTCGCTGACAGGGGTGCGACATCCTCTATACCGCAGTCGAGTAAAATGCGGTACGGCCCCATTCGCACTAGCAGACAGACCCCTTCCTGGGCGTGGCCTGCGCCGTAAGGTAAACAATCGAGATCCATCACTGCCGTTAGCTCCCTGTACAAGCGCGCAACTTGCTGTATCGCAACATCTAACTAAATGTTGGCTGCGACTGCATTCATTCGATCGAATCGAGTTGAGTCTTGGACGCAAAAACCAGGTTTGATGGAGGAAAAGACTGTGTTTCTGTCCTCGTTGCCGGTCAAAAAACCGTCGCTCAAAGTTCTGGTGCGTCAGCTTTGGACTTAAATTTTTCCTCTATACCTGCGGTTCCCGTCGTGCAAGCAAAGTAATTGCACTTGAAATTTGATGCGATCGACGAGGAAAGCGATTTTCAGAAGGCACGGCGAGAAATTGGCCTGTGACCTTCAACAAGGTTAATGCTAGTGGTTCTTGCATCAAAAGTTACATTAGTTACATTGTTATTGCACCTTGTCAGAGCAGCGAATTCCATCTCATAAGCTGAGTTTTAAATTTTTTTTCATAATTTTGCCTGCTAGAAGCTCGTCTTTTTTATGAGAAGATTTTAATTCAGCAACCCAAAGATGTTGACAAAACATTACAAATCTTCATCTTTCGGGTGTTGGGGGCGGTGTAGAGTCGAATAATCCAAAGTTAGAGAACCGGACTCATGCTGACGAAGTGCTTTTGTCACGAAGATAGCGGCTTTATGAGTGCGATCGGTTTATTTGTAAAAGTTTGATACATTTTTCTAAGCAAACCTTGTGCCGATCGAGGAGACACATCTTGCAGTGTCGGGCGCTTTTCTTGAGCCAACTTTTGAATCTTCAGCCTGACTCGCCCCATTTCTGAGCCCTCAATCTTCCAAAATCTCAACTAAATCTTCCATTGTCACGTCGAAAGCGCGGGCGATTTTGTAGACAGCAGAAATATCGGCCGTGTTCAAAGCATCGCGCTGAACGTAGCTTCTAACAGTGTTGTAATTCACTCCCGATCGATCGGCAACTTGCTTTAGCGTCCAACCCTTTTGCTCAGCTAGTTCTCGAATCCGCAGCCTCACGTATCCCATTAGCGCGCCCTTACTATTCCAAAATCTCGACTAAATCTTCCATCGTCACGTCTAAGGCGCGAGCAATTTTGTAGACAGCAGACAAATCGACTGTGTTCAAAGCATCGCGCCTCCCGTAGCTTTTTACCGTGTTGTAATTGACTCCGGATCGATCGGCAACTTCTTTGAACGTCCAACCTCTTTGCTCAGCTAGTTCTCGAATCCGCAGTCTCACGTAGCCCATTTTTTTGCTTGACTTCGGTGCATATATACCGGATAATATCTATGTACACTGAAAACGATCGCCCACCTAGCGTCGAAAACTTGAGGGCGATCGCTTTTCTACCCAACCCCGCAAACGCGGGGCACGATTTTCCTATGATACCAACATCAAAGCCCAAATTAAACTCTCATCCCTGCTGTATTGTGCGGCAATTGCCAAATATGCAGCGATTGGTTGTGGCGCGCTTCCACCGCCGCGGCGATGCTGACGGCTATATTCAGATATTACGGCGGTTGTTACCTGCGACTAAACACGCGATCGTCTTTGATACGACTGGGGCTGAGAAATTGCCGGAAGTGCGATCGATCTGAGATGTTGCACCATTGTGAAGAACGGGCAAGATGCCCGTTCCACAAAAGATAAATTTTCTTGTGGAACAGGCATCTTGCCTGTTTCTAAACAAGTAATTAAGAATGGTGTAAGATATCAGATGGCTCCTTCTGCAAATTCAATTAGCAACTTATAAGCTACAATATTCCAAGAGTATCTACGAGCTTTAATTACTATGAATACTCAATTAATGGTAAAACCTTCCTCCTTGATGCCCCAAGGCCTCAAAATGGTAGAGTTTGGGAACATTTACTTATTCAGATTTACCGACGATCTTCAATCTCGCATGGAAGAACTGCTAGAGAGAAAAAAACTAGATTTACTAACTGCCGATGAAGTTCCAGAATTAGCTGGCATCATCGAACTATCCCGAATTTTTACCTTGATTAACGCCCAACTTTCTACCCAAGCCAAATGGTGTCCGATCGCACTCCACAACTTATACGACAACGAGCTAAATACCTCTGCGAATACTGTCACTCTCCAGAATACCTAAGCCCCGATCGCTTTACCATAGATCATCTCATGCCCAAATCTCTCGGCGGATCTGATGACAGTGAAAATTTAGCATTAGCTTGCCGTCGTTGCAACGAACGCCACTACAATTTCACCAAGGGAATTGACCAGGAAACTCAGCAAGAATTTTTCTTATTTAATCCTCGTCATCAGCAATGATCAGAACATTTCATCTGGACAGCAGATGGTCTAAATATTGTCAGTAAAACTTCAGTAGATCGAGCAACTTGCAATCGGCTTGACCTTAATGACGAACGTTATGATGAAATGAAGAGGATTCGATTCGGCGATCGCGCAGGTTTTGGGTATAGCGGTTCTCAGAAAGATCAGGTACGTTGTTGGGCTTGGGCCCTCTTGGTTTCAGTGGTTATATAACCTGTCAGTCATACCTCACCTTTTTGAGAAAGGCTATAGAAGGTGGTTGGCATCCACCTGCGGAAGATCCTCGTCAATTAGAATAAGCAAAATCTCTCAATTCAACTTGACTTCTGCTATGTTATGTGCCATGAATAAGGTATCTAAAAATGAATTTCATAATTAAACTGCTTGATGTCGTTGCATTACTAGAAGACTTACCCGAACATGGCTTATATCGAGGTCAAGTGGGAACAGTAGTTGATGAATACGATGCAGAATTTGTTGAAGTTGAGTGGGAGCATCTCATTTTTGTAAAAAGCATTTTTTTCTTATAGTGCTGTCCCCGCTCGCGTATCCTATAATACGCGAGCGGGGACGCTCGCACTATTAAATGCAAAACTGAGATGCTCCCAGTTGAGTTTAGCGATTTGCAAGGTTGTACCTACGCACGAGAAGCTCTTAAAAAATCGCAGTTAATGATTTTGCATCACAGTCCGCTTGCAGAAACCCAATGGTTAAAAAGTCAGCCCTTATTACAAAAACCAGTTTTAAATCGATAATAATCCCCGTGCAGCTAATAATTAGCCGTTACCAACTAACAAAATAAGCATTTTTTATATTGACTGTTTGCGGTTTACTTATTATAATTACCAGGTCAAAAATAATAAAAATCTTACGCCTAACAGTTTTTCTCAAATAACAGGTAAAATATTCTAAGTTTGCGCGTACCGAACGCCGCAGGCTCAAACTATTATCTGTTAAGGATTCGTCCTAATTCTTAGGAGCGGGATTTTAAAATATGCATCTCAGCGAACTGACTCATCCAAACCAATTACACGGCCTGTCGATTCATCAACTCGAACAAATTGCCCGACAAATTCGAGAAAAGCATTTAGAAACAGTAGCCGCTAGCGGCGGACACCTTGGCCCAGGATTGGGTGTAGTGGAACTCACCTTAGCACTCTACCAAACACTCGACCTCGATCGCGACAAAGTTACCTGGGATGTCGGCCACCAAGCTTATCCACACAAGTTGATCACCGGTCGCTACAACAATTTTCACACCCTGCGCCAAAAAGACGGCGTTGCAGGCTATCTCAAGCGCTGCGAGAGCAAATTTGACCACTTCGGCGCCGGTCACGCTTCCACGAGCATCTCCGCAGCCTTAGGGATGGCGATGGCGCGCGACCTCAAGGGCGAAAACTTTAAAACTGTAGCAGTCATTGGCGACGGTGCGCTGACAGGGGGTATGGCACTCGAAGCGATCAACCACGCAGGCCATATGCCGAAAACTAATGTGATGGTAGTGCTCAACGACAACGAGATGTCAATCTCGCCCAATGTCGGCGCAATTACCCGCTATTTGAACAAAATGCGACTCTCGCAGCCGGTGCAATTTCTCAAAGATAACTTAGAGGAACAATTCAAGCAAATTCCGTTTGTTGGCGAAACATTTACACCAGAAATGGAACGCCTTAAAGAAGGCATGAAACGGTTAGCCGTGTCCAAAGTTGGAGCCGTAATTGAAGAATTAGGCTTTACCTACATGGGCCCGGTAGATGGACACAATTTGGAAGAGTTAATTGCTACTTTCAAACAAGGTCATACCATCCAAGGGCCGGTGTTAGTTCACGTTGTGACGGTGAAGGGCAAAGGATATGCGATCGCCGAAAAAGACCAAGTAGGATATCACGCCCAAAACCCATTTAATTTAGCGACTGGCAAGGGCATTCCTTCGACTAAGCCCAAGCCTCCAGCTTACTCGAAAGTCTTTGCTCACGCCCTGGTTAAGCTAGCAGAAAATAATCCAAAAATTGTTGGGATTACTGCGGCAATGGCAACGGGAACTTGTCTAGACAAACTTCAGGAAAAACTCCCGAAACAGTACATTGATGTCGGTATTGCCGAACAGCACGCTGTCACATTGTCGGCTGGTTTAGCCTGCGAAGGAATGCGCCCGGTTGTAGTAATTTACTCGACATTTTTGCAGCGGGGATATGACCAAATAGTTCACGATGTCTGCATCCAAAACTTGCCAGTGTTCTTCTGTTTGGATCGCGCTGGGATTGTCGGCGCCGACGGCCCCACGCACCAGGGAATGTACGATATTTCCTTCTTGCGCTGTCTGCCAAATATGACAATTATGGCGCCAAAAGACGAGGCAGAATTGCAGCGGATGGTAGTCACTGGCATCAACCACACGACAGGCCCGATCGCGATGCGTTACCCGCGTGGTAACGGTTACGGCGTGCCTCTGATGGAAGAAGGTTGGGAAGAATTGCCGATCGGCAAAGCGGAAATCCTTCGCAACGGCGATGACGTGCTAATCTTAGGTTACGGTTCAATGGTGTATCCGGCAATGCAAACCGCCGAGATGTTGAGCGAACATGGCATTGAAGCAACTGTGATTAATGCGCGTTTTGTCAAGCCTTTAGACACCGAATTAATCTTACCCTTGGCACAGCGAATCGGCAAAGTTGTCACAATGGAAGAAGGCTGTTTAATGGGTGGCTTTGGTTCGGCAGTAGCCGAAGCTTTGATGGATAACAATATCCTGGTTCCATTAATGCGCTTGGGTGTACCTGATACATTGGTGGATCATGCTACGCCTGAGCAATCCTTTGCAACTTTGGGATTGAATCCGTCGCAAATGTGCGATCGCATTTTAGCAACATTTAGCCGCAAACAGTCACCTGTGAGCGTCTAAATTTCACTCGTTACCAGGCTCTGCCTGGTAACGCAGATGCTTTTGCTCTGCCTCGATTTTATATCAAATCCGGTAGCATCGGAATCATTATTAGCCAAAATTAGGAGACTGCACGTGCCGTTTCCCTACAGTATTATTTTGGGTAGGGACACGGCATTGCCGTCTCCTCCATCATTCCGGTGCAGCCGGAATTGATATTACTCCCAAAACGAGGCAGAGCCTCTAGACATTGGTTCCCAGGCAGAGCCTAGGAACCAGTTAAAGCAGTTAAGAAATACCCGCTTTATGAAAGTGTAATAAAACGACCCTGCAAATCAGATGGTGTCACATTCATCACTCTACCTAAAATTCTACCTGTGGCAGCAATTTGAATCGTAGTAGCGTCATAACGGCCGTTTCTATCTACATCTAAATCGGCGGTCGAAATTTTGCCTTCTTGAGGAAATCTCCTCGCAACAAAACCAATGTTTGACAGCGGTACAAAATAAGGAATTAGTCTGATATTTGCCTCAGTTAAGCCGCCAGTCAAACCAATGCGATCGACCGAATTTTCAAAATCTAAAATAATATCCCACTGTCGCCCGTTGCGACTGGGATCTTCTGCAACAACATCCGTTCTCAAGACAAATACATCACTACCAGTTCCCCCTTTATAAAGGGTGTAACCCCGATCGCCACTCAGAGTATCGTTACCCGCACCTCCATCTAATAAATCATCACCTCGGCCGCCATTCAAGACATCATCTCCATCACCACCCACGAGATAATCATCATCAGAACCACCAATCAAAATGTCTCTGCCACCTTCACCATATAAATCATCTTCGCCTTTACCGCCTTGCAAGTTGTCATTGCCTTCTCTGCCGAATAAAATATCTCGACCATCATTACCATTGGCGATATCATTCTCAATTGAACCTACGATCGTATCATTGCCTCCTAATCCTAAAACACCTTCAGGAAACTGAGCCATTAAACCAGCAGCGATCGTAAAGTTATCAGCATTGTTAGTTAAGTTCAGAGTGTTTGCCACGTATCGATCTCCGAAAAATGTAATTCACGAAACACAGGCTAACACCTGACACAAAGAAGCGTCAAGAGTAACTGAGATCGTGCCAGATCGATTGCTTATTTTTTATGAACAGTGATAACATAGTGGATACCAGAATTACTCGTTTACTCGTTACCAGGCAAAGCCTGGTAACGCATATCTGGAGGCTCTGCCTCTCATTTTTCCACTCCCAAAACGAGGCAGAGCCTCTAAATATTGGTTCCCAGGCTCTGCCTAGGAACCAGTTAACCAGTTATGATATGATTGAATGAAAGTTTCACGATAAGGAAAAATCAACAATGACTTATCTCAACCCAACTCGCACACTACGTCGGGGAAGATTGTTCCCAGAAATTCAATGGTCAGAAGAAAAAAAAGCCCAGTGGCAAGCTGAAAGAGAAGCATTTTATCAGCGCTGCAAACCAACATTCGATCGCCTAAAACCAGAATTGATTAAAACCCACTACAACTGGTATATGGCAGTTGAACCCGACAGCGGGGACTATTTTATCGACAAGGATGATATGGTGGCCACCAAAATGTGCCGCCAGAAACACCCAAATGCTATCCCGTTCATGTTCCGCATCAACCCTACAGGGGTTTGTGGCACGATATGATTCAAGGCACATTTGGTAATGAGGATGAGCTATTTTTTGAAATTGAATTGATTGCTGATAACGGCTTAGAATTACCTGTTGATGCTCTGCTAGATACAGGTTTCTCGGGCTGGCTAGCAATGGATATTCAGGATTTAGAGGGACTTGATTGGATTTATATTAGACGACAAAAAATGCGAACAGCTAAGGGAGAATTTAATTTCGACCTTTATGCAGGAAAAATCAGAATTGACAATCAAGAATTCGATATTCCTGTTCACGTAGGTGACGGAGTACCGGAAATTTTAATCGGTCGCCAATGGCTAAAAAATCGGCGCTTGGTAGTTGATATTTCGGTGGGTGTTTTGACATTAGAAGCGAATTTATAGCAAGATGAATTTAAAAAATTTTGATATAGTAATAGTAGGAGCCGGCCCAGCAGGAGGCCACTGTGCAAGAATTCTAGCCAAATCCGGCCGCAATGTCTTGCTTGCAGAACAAAACGACAATTTTAATAAAAATGACTTTTCCAGCGCCGCCACACCTTTAGAAACTCTCTCTCAATTCGATTTACCCGAATCAGTTATCGGCAGTTTTTGGCACAAACTGACTATTGAAACTAGCAAAGTTAGTCAAACTTGGGAATCTCCCGAAAGTTTGGGAGTTGTACTCAACTTTGCAAAATTTAGAGCATTTTTAGCCGACGAAGTTGAGCGATTTGGCGGTGAAGTTTGGCTGGGTTGTCGCTACACCGGACATTCGCAAGCCAACGGCGAAACTACAGTAGAATTTAAACAGTTATCTGACGGGCAACTTATCAAAGTTAGCACGAAAGTCTTGGTTGATGCTACTGGCTTTGCTAGGGCGATTATGTACGACAAAGAAAACGATAAGCCTAATTTTTTGTCGGGAACCGGAATCGAATATTTAATTGAAGTTGAACCGGAAGTTTACAATAAATATGCCAATGATTTAATCTTCTTTTTGGGTGATAAATGGATGCCGAAGGGTTATTCTTGGATATTTCCTATGGAACAAAATAGACTGAAAGTTGGTGCGGGACGCATTTTTTTAGATGCCAAAACGGTTAAGCATTTGTCACCGATTAAACAGTATATTGATTTGCTGATTGATGAATATCTGAAGTCTAAAAGTTATAAAATTATTGACAAACACGGTTCGACGCTGAAATACAGTCGCGGTTTGCAGGATATTTATTGGAAGGATAACATAATTGCGATCGGCGATACTGTCTCGACAGTAAATTTTCTGGGCGGTGAGGGTATCAGACACGGAATGGATGGTGCCGAAATCGCTGGGAAATACATTGAAAAATATTTGGATGGGAAAATGTCAGATTTTCGGGATTATGAGACGGAAATGCACCGCAAGTTTGATCGGAAATGGAATATTTCGGAAAGGTTGGCGGTGAGAAAGTATATTGATGATGTGAATGATGAATTGACAGATAAAATGATTTCTTATTTGAAGTATATGAAAACTAAAGATGTGATGGATATTTTATTTGATTATAAGTTTGAGAAGATTTCCAGAGGATTTGGCGGTTATTTGCGACGTAAATTTCAGGGATTGATGCAGCAATTTCACTTGTAGGGTGCGTCAGTTGAAAGATTTTTGATTGAGTTGAAAATATCTGGCTGACGCACCTTGTTGCAGCAATTTCCCTTGTAGGGTGCGTCAGTTGAAAGATTTTTGATTGAGTTGAAAATATCTGGCTGACACACCTTGTTGCAGCAATTTCACTTGTAGGGTACGTCAGTTGAAAGATTTTTGTTGAGTTGAAAATATCTGGCTGACGCACCTTGTTGCAGCAATTTCACTTGTAGGGTGCGTCAGTTGAAATGTTTTTGATTGTCTTAAAAATCTCTGGCTGACGCACCCTACAAATATACACATCTACGAACCAATTCCCAGAAATTTTCTGCTGTTACTTGAAGGCGGGGTAGCGACATTAAAGAATCGTGAAAATTGCTCGTACTCCATCTATATGATACACCGAAACTATACCCACTTGCTCCGATTAAATGCGCTACAATTTCATCGACATTCCCGTAGGGATAGGCAAAAACTCTCACAGATTTCCCTAATCCCCGTTCCAAAGTTGCGCGGGATTTCGCCGCTTCGCGCACAATTTCGGTGGGGGACAATGAAGTCAGAGGCTGATAGGTGGCAGACATGGAACCAAATTCAATCCCTGCATCCCGCAATTGTCTAATTTCCGGCCATTCCATTAACTGTACTTGTTCAAATTCGGCTTTTTCCCAACTATTTGTCTTTCCTATTGACTCGGCTACTAGAAAAACAGTGGCTGTAAAGTCAAAGCGTTTTAGCAAAGGGAAAGCGTAGGTTAAAAAGTCGAGATAGCCACCGTCAAAAGTTATTAATACAGCTTTACCTGGTAAAGGAGTTTTAGTTAGTTTTGCATTTTGCCAATCTTCCCAAGTTGCACTGTAATAACCATTTTCTTTCAGATACTGCAACTGTTGTTCAAAAACCTGCGGAGTAATTGCATTTAAACCATCGGGAGAAATGCGACGGTAGGCGAGAATCGAGAGTTGTTCTGTAATGCTATCATTGTCAAATATTTGAGTTTTCACTGAGTGAGAAACTTCTCGGTAAGGCGATTTTTGCCAAATGATTTCTGGTGCGTAAAATACTTGCTTTGGTAACTCGTTTTCTCTGGGAATTTGGATTATCACTTCCCCTGCGATTGCTGCTGATTTCGTTAATTCCCGCAGCGCCTGGGCTGGGAGTGCGGCGCGGCGGCTGATACTGGTTCCTGTTGCACCACATCGCCTACCGAACATCACCGCATCTTGGGGGTAAATGCCCCTAGAACCCTTTGCATTCAACCAGTCGGGCAGATTCGACCTTTGTTGTGCAGTAGAGGTTAAGCGCGATCGCAACGATTGCTTATTATCTAACGGTTTTCCCAACAAAGCTTCTCGCACGGTGGCGACGCACAACTCAAAACCGATATTTCGAGTAATTGTCGATCGCACTTTTTGAGCAGAAACAAAGTTATTTTCCACGGTAACGGTTACAATAGCGATCGCCACACCGCCTACTGTCACCAGCACGTCAATTTCAGCAAGCTCAACTTTTATATTAGTCAATTCTTCGCTAACTTCCACAGCAATCAAGTCTCCATCGAGAGTGATTGTGACTGCTTCATCGACGGTTTCGGGATTGTAAAAATTAGCCTCAACCCAATTAGGACGATTCCAGATTTCTTGTAAAAATAGCGTCCATTCCAGTTGGGGAGTTTCTGGATTGTCTTGAAAGAAGCGTGAAAGTATTGGCCAAGCAAACTGGGCTGCGATCGCATCTGCCAACACCGTACCCGTCACAATCCCGTCACAGACTGGCAATTCAATAAGGGACTTGCGTAGAAATAAGAGCCCAGCCATGCTATTGTATTGTCGAAGGAGCAGCCAAAGGATTGGTATAGTATTAAGCTCCAAATCCCTAACTTCGAGTTCAACACCTGCTAACTTGATTGTACAGCAAACGCGATTGAATATTTGTGGAACCTTAATATCCGAAATTAATTCGCTCACCTCCACCGTAACCTTGTAGGCAATTCTCGAATTTACCCACTCGATATGAGTTAGAATATTTTTAATTTCACTATCTTTAAAAACTCGATGATATTTGTGAACCTTAGTGCTTTGAATATCCCTGGCAATTCCTTGATGCCAAGGTAAATTCAAACTCAGCTTAGCTGCTTTTTCCTTATAATTAATCAGCATTCCAGCATCATACTCAATTCCAATAAAATTACAAATATCCTCTAGAACTAACTTTTTGTTTTCTACAAGATCTTCATATCTAACCAAGATATGATTAGATTTATCAAGATAGTTATGGCTAGTTAATACTGCATATTTCCATCCCTCGATACAGCGATCTAAATCCCAACCACCGCCCCACAATTCGTTAAAATCCCGAGTGGCTTCATACATAGAAGCGATGCAATCCATACTATTTCGCAAAATATGTATAAACTTAACATCTGGCAAAAAGCGGTCTATATCCTCAATAAAATATATGTGTTCCGGCGTTTTTTCCAACCAAATGCTTTTGTTCTGTTCCGCAGCCAAACCATCCAAAACTCCGACAAACCAACTAACTTTAGCTTCCACACTTTGATTGTCATCAAAACCTTGCAAAAGTTCAGGGCGATTAATCTCATCATTAAAAAAAGCTTCCATCCTGCTTGGCAACTTTGCCGCAAACTTCTCGTACAATAAATAGTGAAAAAACTTAGATTCAGGAAAAGAAATAACTTCAGGATGAGCCGCTAATAAACTCTGAAGAATTGTAGTACCGCTTCTTGGAGCTCCTACTAAAAATATTCGTTGCATTGTTGATTTTATATTAATAAACTGGCGATCTAATTTTTTTCGTGGAGTGGGGGCGGGTTTATCTAGATTGTTGGTAAAAATTAAATATGGTTGGTTAACCCGCCCCTACAGGAATTATGTTTTACCGTATTAATCCGCGTTAATCCGCGTTCATCTGCGGTTTCACAAACATCCTAACTCCAACTAAAATCTTCCTTCAACAAATCAGAAAGCTCCTGATTGTAAGGCTTAAAATAATTGGTTAATTCTTGTTCTATTTCCGGAGGCATATTACTGTAATCTTCGGCACTATTACCCTGATATTCTTTGACAGCACTCGCCTTAACATCCAAGAATTCTAACACCTCTGAAAACACATCTCCCGGATTTTTTTGAAAATCTTCGCTTTTGATAATTAGCAACTGTTCCCTGGGAAAATAATCGAGCCAATTCTTGATTTGTTCGACATAAATTCCTCTCGACAAGTAGGAATAATGCTGGTGGTTGAAACTGTAATAGCCTTCATCGGCTTTGAATTTTTCGATCTCACCTTTGAGTCTGTCTGGTTCAGATGCGATCGCCTTTTCAAAATCTAGCTTTTCACAGCCGATCGCCACTTCTAAATGATAGTGCATCCACGCTCTTTGTACCGGGTTGCGGAGCATCACAATCAGCTTAACATCCGGGAAACACTTGTAAACCCGCTCGGCCACCAACGGATGGTAAATATAGTAAGGAGTCATCTCCCACAGCAGCACTTTGTCACCCGCAACACTCCGCGTCAACTGCTTGCTGTACCACTCAACACCGCGCTCGAAATTCAATTCAAAAAAGTGTACTTGCTTAGCACCTTCTTTGATATTTTGCAAGTGATTTTCTAGATAACCGTATAAAGCCTCGGTGCTGCACTTTTGAGCGCCCAGAATTAAAAAGTCAGGTGACTGCTTATTTTTCAACTGAGTGGAAATCTTGGCGTAGCTGGGATTATTTTTGTTCAAAGCGTGAACTTTGTCAGTTGTTTCTGGCAAATCCAGCACCTCCATTTTGCCGTCAAACTCCCAGCGGTAGGGCGGACAAAGGATCGTTTTTTGGTGTACAGTCGATCGCACGTACAGCGGATAAACGTGCCAGTGATAATCGTAAGCGTAGGCCCAACTCTTCTCGTAAACCCCAGGATTCACGTAATACTGCCCGTTTCCTAAATCCAGCCTGTCTACGTGCAGCCGGATTTTGCCTTTACCTTTCGCCAGCGGTATCAACCGGCCCATTTGATTAGTATTAGTCTCAAAACAACTTTGACCGTCTTCCCGACTGATTGTCACCCCAAAAATTGCAGCATCAATCGATTTGGGAACCGTGTAATGAATTTCAATAGTAATCGTATCGCCGCTGTCTATTTCCTCATCCGGCAACACTTTGACATCCGTAATTTCTACTTCCAAAGAACCGAAACGGTTTTCATTAACACGCAATTCCGAGCCTGTACTTGTGACTTCAGGAGGACGCATGGGAGTGCGCTTTTCTGTTTCCGATCGCATTTCCGATAAATACTGACCGGCTACAACTTCCGGCTCTCCGTAAGCCTGGATTTTACCATCCCGCAGCCACAAAGCTCGATCGCACAATTTCTGAATTTGTCCAGCATTGTGAGAAATTAAAACAATCGCACAACCTTTAGTTTTAAACTCGGCTATCTTGTTCAAACATTTAGTTTGAAAAGCCACATCACCAACCGACAAATGTTCATCAATTAAAAGCACTTCCGGATCGGTGTGTACCGCTACCGAAAAAGCCAGCCGCATTTGCATCCCCGTACTGTAAGTTCGTAGGGGGCTGTCAATAAACTGTTCTAATTCCGCAAATTCAACAATATCAGAGAAGCGGCGCGTCGCTTCCCGGTGAGTTAAACCAGCTACTACCGCACCCACAAACACATTTTCTCGCCCTGTTAAATCCGAGTGAAAGCCTGCACCCAAATCCAACAAACCGCCAATTTTGCCATTGACTTTAATACTTCCTTCCTCAGCACGGCCGATACCTCCAATCAGTTGCAGTAGTGTCGATTTTCCTGCTCCATTTTTGCCAAGAATTCCCAGCATTTCCCCAGGAGAAACACTAAAACTCACATCTCGCAAGGCCCAAAAATGTGCTTGTGGCTTCATCCGCCACCACCCCCACAAAGCAGCCTCCATAATCGTAAAAGGTCGATCGGCACTGTAGCTGTTGAAACGCTTGCCTAAACCTTTAATCACAATTGCTTGACGCATTTACAATTCCTCCACAAATCGATCGCTTTGCCGTCTAAAAATTCCCAGTCCGATCGGCAAAAGAGCAGCTACTACTACACTCACAATTAATAATGCCATCCAATCAGGCTGCGTGCCTCTGAGGAGTACAGCTCGGTAAGCTTCAATCAACGGCACCATCGGATTCAACTGATAAAATATCAGATATTCTTTCGGGACGCTGTTGAGGTCGTAGAAAATTGGAGTCAGATAAAAAAGCATCTGCAACAGTACGCCTAGAGTGTGCTGAGTGTCCCGGAAAGTAACGTTCAAAGCAGCGAGGGGATAAGCCAAACCGACTGTCAAAAAAAACTGAATTACCAGCAGCACTGGCAAAAAAAACAGCACTGAATTCGGCTGCAAACCGTCAATTATCAGAAATATCATTAAGACTGGGAGCGCCAGTAAAAAGTGAATTAGCCCTGTTGCTGTTGTGACTACAGGCAAAATGGCGATCGGAAAATTTGGCTGTCTAATTAAAGCGCGGTTGCTGGTGATTAGTCCTGTTGCTTGAAATAAGGCACTTTGAGTCCAAGTCCAAATTAATAAACCACTGAAAGCAAACGAAGAATATTTTGGAATGTTGATTGGAATTACCGATCGAAACACAAAAGAAAAAACCGCCAACTGCAACAGTGGATTGATCAAAGTCCAAGCAATCCCCAGGGCCGATCGCTTGTAGAGTAGTTTCATGTCGCGATCGACCAACTCGCGCAGCAAATCAAAGAAATGAGCGACTTGGCGCCTGTAAACCAGTTGTCCTGCATTTCTCACTGGACACCCCCAGCCATTACCTGCGGTTCAACTTCCTGCGATTCCTCTTCAGCAAGGGCCACCAACTGCCGCGCTTGCAACTGAGCTTCTCGGTAAGCAAAAGGACTTTGCAAAGCCCCCAGCAATTCGCTGACTACGAATTTGCGGGGAAGTTTGCCAGGATTCCGCAAGCGGCGCAGCAGCCACCAACCCAACCACTCAAACACGACAAAGTGCACAAGTTGGGCGCGCCCTACGGTACGGTTGCGATCGCAAGTCAGCAAATAAGCCCCAAAACTGCGCCCGTTATCCTGTAACTGTCGGCTCAAAGCTTTGTCGCTGCGCCGGTGCAAGTGCCACACCAAAGTGCTCGGATCGTAAAAAGTCGTATATCCCTTCGCCAAAATCCGGTGAAACATCTCGACATCGCCAGCGCCGCGTGTCGCCGTCCCCACATCAAGAGCCACGTCAAAGTTGCCCACAGCCTCAAAAATTTGGCGGCGGAAAGCCATATTTGCTCCAACGCCGTAATTGCAAGCCCACAGCAAATCTTTCACCGAAAGTTTGTTACCTTCAACTTTGAATTTGTGTAAATATTGCAGCATTCCGCCGTAAACCAGCTCAAATTGCTGTTGGGGCATGGTTTCCAGTTCCGCAGCCGAGACTAAACCGCTGACGGCCATGACTTCGGGATCGGCAAAGCCAGCAGCAATTGACCGCAGCCAACCTCGATCGGGTCGCGCGTCGTCGTCGGTAAAAGCAATAATTTCGTGGCGGGCTTCCGCGATGCCGCGATTTCGTGCCCAGTCCAATCCTGGCCGTTCCTCTTTGACGTAGCGTACAGGTAATCCCGCGACGTATTCGGCAGTTCTGTTGTTGGAGGGAGCGTTGTCTACAACGATAATTTCGCGATTGGGGTAGTCGAGGGCCAGCAGCGATTCCAGAGCGCCTTTGAGTAAGTCAGTGCGATCGCGCGTACAGATGACAACGCTAATTGGTGGCAATTCTCGATCGAACTCTGCGATCGGGGCTAACTGCTCTGCCAAACTCAATTGAATCAACGTCTTGCCCATCTGCTCGACAATTGTTTGTCGCACTCGATCTGCCGAGATTGTCTGTTCCCAGGGATTGTTATTAACATAGCCCCAGCCGATCGGGCGTCCTCGGTAGCGAACCAAGATGCGGACGCCTTCATATTTTTCTAGTCCCCTAATCGGATTTATCTGTTCAGTAAACTCGATCTCAAGCATTTTTATTGCCATAATTTCCTCCTAACTAAATATCCGACTTGGAATCTGGCACTTTTAGATTTTAGATTTTAGATTTTAGATTTTAGATTGAAAAATTGATGGCAATTGTAATCTCAAATCGGCAATCCAAAATCGGATGGAGCATTAGGTATTTAGTATTTGTGATTGGCGATTAGGAAAATTACTAGCCATTAACATGAAGCACTAGCTATTAATTTCACTATTCCCATTACCTATTACCCCTTACAACTTACCAATTAGCAATTATTTAATTGCCAAAACACGATCTTCAAAAGCAAGTAAAGGTTGTGTTGCGATCGACTCAGAACTGTGTGGCATACCGTTAACCGCCATCGCTCTCGCCAGCGGTTCGGCTAAGTGCAGCGCCAGAATCGTTCGCAGGTGAACTCCCCGTAAAGGTTCGGCGCCAACTTCGGGAGGGATGTGACCGATTGTCAGCTTGTCGTAGTAAAGGTAAATACCGGCGGGTCTTTCGGCATCAATCCTTTGTTCTGCTGCTTCCAAACCTTGCTGCAAATCGATTTCTATTTCGTTTTCTGCCAAATCCGCGCGGGCCGGGCCTTCTTGCAGAAAACTAGAAATGCCCGATCGAGTTTTCAATTCGTCTACCACACCACGGAAGTACCAGTAACCGCGCAATTTAGTGTTCAGCCACCGCCAAGTACCGCGCATCCGGACAGCTTCTAGTAAATCTAGCGATCGTCTCAGTCCCAACACCAGCAAATCTAGCGCGGCCGGCCAGTAAAAAACCAGGGCGACCAAAATCCGATCGACCAGAGAGTAAGGAGTTTCGTAATCCCCTACGTGCAGAGTAGGTCTGAGTTCTGGGTGCCTCTGACCCAGCAAGACATCGGAGCGGCCTTCCGCACGCGCGCGCCGAAAAGAGCGATCGAGGTTGTTAGTTTCGTGTTCGTAGTGATACCCGACTGCATCCGCTGCCACAGCAAAAGGTATATTTGCTTTGAGCAAGCGTAAGCCGAACTCGTAATCTTCATGGGCAGTGCCTTGGCCGAAGCCTGAATCGAAGCCTCCGGTGCTAGCAAACAGTTCTGCATCCAGAGAAAGGTTGCCGGTGAGCAAGTCTTGATAAGTGTAACGATGAGCAGGCTGGCTCATCTCATAAAATTTTTCTTCCCACCAAGCCCGCACTGTTACGTCAAAGAATCTAGTCCCTCCCTGCAATTTAGGAGGATAAGGGCCGATTACCGCGCAGCCCGGACGCTGTTGGTGAATGCGTACATGACTTTCGACTAAAGGCGGAGTTGGTTCGATATCGTCGTCTATAAATATCAGCAGTTTTCCGGTAGCGGAGGCTGCTCCGGTATTCCGGGCGATCGAAGCAGCCCGACACTTTGCTTCAATAACCTGTATTTTAAACGGAGCTTGGTAGTCTTTGAGCATTGCCAAAGTATCGTCAATGCAGCTATCTGCAACTACCGTCACTTCGATGAGGTCGATCGGATAAGTCTGCGAGTGCAGGGCATCGAGAGCGCGCCGCAGCGAATAACTGCGGTTGTGACTGGGAATAATTACGCTAACAGTGAGATTTTCCCTGTTCATAATTGGTAATTGGTAATAGGAATTGGAAGATGGAAGATGGAAGATGGAAGATGGAAGATGGAAGATGGAAGAATCTCAGCTAATAACGTTCGCGAGCGGGGACGCTCGCGCTAATAACGTTCGCGAGCGGGGACAGCACTATGACTAATGACTAATGACTAATGACTAATGACTAATGACTAATGACCAATGACTAATGACTAATGACTACTGACTACTAACTACTAACTACTGACTTCCCTTTAATTTCTTGCAACCGTTTGCGAGAAGCAAAATAAGCCATCGGGCCGCCGATGCAGCCGCGAAGTTGAGCTAAGAGCAAGTCTTTTGGGATAGAGTCCGGTTTGTTTCGCAAAGAAGCAATCAACTCAGGCAGTTGTTTGTAGCGCAGCCATCCCCAGGCTAACAGCGGTATGCTAAACTCCCGATTTTTCACCAAAGTGCGCGTCCAGAAAGCGTAGACTCCAATTCCGTAGCAGTACATCGTTTTGCGCAAATCTTCCCAATCGCGCCGGTGACGATGCCAGCTTAGAGCCCTCGGTTCGTAGATAATGCGATAGCCCGCAGTCAGGATGCGGACATAAAGTTCGTGATCTTCCCCGCATTTTGCAGGCGTCCCCACACCCAAAGCTTCGTCAAATAGACCTACGCAGTCGATCGCGCTCTTCCGCAAAGCCATACTCGCCGAAACACCTATAGGAGCTACAATCAGCGGGTTGCAGTACGCCCCGTCGAAGATGACTCGCTGAAATCCACGTCCGTGGGGGCTGTAACGCTCGAACCATTCTTGAGCTTCAGTTTCGAGTTCCAAAGGCATTACCAACCCGGTGACACACATAACTCGCGGATCGCCGAAATTGTGCAAGAGCGATCGCAACCAGTTCGGATCTGGTACTGCATCGTCATCTGTCAGAGCGATAACTTCCCCCTTAGCTTCCAGCACAGCGCGGTTGCGGGCAGTGCTAGACCCCGCCACGTCTTCCCGCACGTAGCGGACTTTTGGGTAATTTTCGACCAGTTCCCTCGTAGCCTCCGTGGCGGGACAATTGTCAATTACTAAGTATTCCTGACCGTCGTCGGGCAGCCGCATCAAGGCGTCGAGACAGCGCTGCAAATCTTCCGGGCGATCGCGCGTGCAAACCGCTACAGTGGCTGTGGGCATTGCCTGTACTGGCCCGCGTTCGTCCCATTCCAGGGTCTCGTAGAGCCAATTTTTCCACAGGTTATCGCCCACAGCATTCATCAGTGTTTCCCGCAATTGGGAGCCGTCTATGCGACCTCCGACTGCGGGTAAAGTCGCTTGACCGATCGGTTTTCCGTGCAGTCTAATTAAAACCAAGGCTTTGCTGTAACGCTCCTCAACCGCTATTTCTGGCGGTAGTTGGGAGATTTCCAGGTCGAGAATAGCTGTTGCCATTTTAGATTTTAGATTTTAGATTTTAGATTGCAGAATTGTGAATTTTAGATTGCTGAACAAGGTTCAAAAAAAACATCTATTCTCCGTATTTTACCGGATGTCTTTTAGCCAAAATTGTTGTACGAGATAGCAATTTATCAATGTCATACTTGTCGCTCACCGATCGCGAATCAAACATAAAGCCTCATTTTGGTGATTGCTGTTATTTATTTTTACTTTCTATCGTCGGCTGATGTCAAGTTTTTTTTCTACACAATTTTTACCGCCGAAGGCGATCGCACGTCCGGGCTGATGTCAATTGCAGGTGTTAATCGCCCATGCTGTCGAGGTGACGATAGAATATTTAGTCGAGATTTTGGCAAATTGAGGGCTAACATTGAAAGGACTAAAGTCCTTACTACGAACCAGTTTGTAGTAAGGACTTCAGTCCTTCTTTTTCTCTAAAGGTTTGTAGTAAGGACTTCAGTCCTTCTTTTTCTTAAAAGGTTTGTACTAAGGACTTCAGTCCTTCTCCTCTAAAGGTTTGTAGTAAGGACTGAAGTCCTTCTCCTCTAAAAGTTTGTAGTAAGGACTGAAGTCCTTCTCCTTCTATACTCGCGTTTGACTGTGCAGAATTTCTGCTAACAGCATCTCTTGGCTTTTCGCAGGTTCTTTGCAAGTCAAACACTCACAAACTAACCCGATAACACCTTCAGGTAAATCAGCCTCAATCTGACAGACAGCAGTCGGATAATACCGCGAAATCAATCCAGAAATCTGGTCGGGCGACGTGCGAATTAGGGTAGAATGCTGGTACCAATCTAAAGCCGAAAGTAGACTCGGACAAGCTTGGGGACTATCTCGGACAATACTGCTGAAAGCTTGCAAAGCTTGTTGGGCGCGATCGAGATATTCTAAATTTTGACCCAGCAGCGCCAAGCGAACCAAAGAGGCGATCGCAACTCCATTAGCCGCCGGAGTAGCATTGTCAGTATAACTGCGTTCCCGCACCAACAAATCCCCGCTAGCATCCTTAGCAGTATTGTAATACCCGCCCAATTCCAAGCTCCACAAAAACTCATCAAACTCATCTTGCACCCGCACAGCTTTCTCCAACCAAAACTGAGAATTCGGCAATTGCTGTACAGATTCCCCGTTTCCTAACATCAAACTCGCTTGATGCAAATCCAACAAAGCTTTCACAAACAAAGCATAATCTTCCGACTGCGCCGCCACCGCCGATTGTCCGTCATAATTGAGTCGCTGAAACCGCCCGTCAATCCACTGATTGTCTAAAATAAAATTAGCAGCTTTCACAGCCAATTCCAAATACTCAAAATTCCCAAAAACAGCCGCCGCCCGCGCCAAACCCGAAATCATTAAGCTATTCCAAGCCGCAATCATTTTCGTGTCAGTAACTGCTGGAATTCTCCCCGGCCAACTGTCGTTTTTTGCTTCCTGATTGTTCCGCGCTGGCGGAAAGGTTTTTACAGTATCTGGATGGCCGCCGTAGCGCAGAGCAAAAAGTTTAGCTAAAGCCGTTTCTACCGTGGTACTGAATTTTCCCGGATGTCGGCGCTGCAATACATTTTTGCCTTCAAAATTGCCGCTGCGACTAATATCAAACGCTTCTTGAACTTCAGCAAATTCCTCGACAGTTAACAGCGTTTGTAGTTCGGTGTAAGTCCAAACATAAAACGCTCCTTCTTCCGGCTCAGACCCCCCCGTTGTCCCCCCTTGGTAAGGGGGGGTTGGGGGGGTAAAACTGTCAGCATCCTGTGCAGCATAAAAATAGCCAGTCGGCGCAGTCATTTCTCGCTTCAACCATTCTACTGTCCGCGCGATCGCACTTTCAAAAGCTGGCTCTTCAATTCCCGCGCTCCACAAATTCGCTAAATACTCAACAATTTGACCGTTATCGTAGAGCATTTTTTCAAAGTGCGGCACAGTCCAAGTTGCGTCAACCGTGTAGCGGTGAAATCCCCCCGCTACGTGGTCGTAAATGCCGCCCAAGGCTAAGTCTAAGCCGCGCTGAGTGCAGACTTGTTTGCTGTCATATTTTGCATCAAAATTAAAGCGCGTTCCCCGCAGTGCTAAATCAGCATAGGGCATCATTGGAAAACTCGGCCCGGGGTTACTCCGGGCAATAATTCCGGTGTTGAGTTCTAAGCCTTTTTGGAATATTTCGTGATTTAATTCTGCGGTTGTTACTGACAGCAGCGCCGACTGGTGGAGGTTGTCTAAAATTTCTCCTTTGAAGGCTTGCAATTTGCGCTTTTCTGTATCGTAAAAGCGGCGAATAGATTGCAACACTTCTAAAAATCCCGGGCGTCCGTAGCGGGGAGTTACGGGGAAATAAGTGCCACCGTAGAAGGGAACTCGCTCGTCGGGAGTGAGAAAAACGTTGAGAGGCCAACCGCCTTGGCCCGTCATCATTTGCAAAGCTTGCATATATATGCTGTCGATGTCCGGGCGTTCTTCGCGATCGACTTTTATCGGTACAAACTGCGAATTCATGTATTCGGCGATCGCGCGATCGGAAAATGCTTCTCCTTCCATCACTGTACACCAGTGGCAACTAGAGTAGCCAATTGACAAAAAAATCGGTTTATTTTGGCCCAGGGCCGTTTCTAAGGCTTCGTCGCACCAGGGCCACCAGTCGATCGGGTTTTCGGCGTGTTTCCGCAGGTAAAGGCTTTGGGATTGAGCAAGACGGTTGACCATAATCAAAGATAATTTAACTTGTGCTGAGTAAGTTTGTCAGTTATTTAGCAGTTTAGCGTGAGATGTTTTAGTTAAGTTTTGGCGACAATCATGTTTTAATATTATTACTGATTATCTCGATATAAAATGAGTTTATCATCTCGTCGAAATTTCAATCAACGGCTAGGACATTTTTTGTTGAGTGTTGTAGTTCCTCCTGTCATTCTCAAACAGTGCCAATCCGAACCATCTGAAAAAGCAGAACCATCTAACAAGCCTCTATTAAAAAGCAATAGTGACTCCAAAAAACAGGCAAAAAAATTAGTTCAAGAAGTAGAATTATTCGTACCGACTTTTTTGGGAAATGACCAGCGCAGGTTTTACGGTAGAGGTGTCCCCAAAGGCTTGAAGTTAATCAAGAAATTTGAGCTAGGAAGCGGCCGGACTTTTTTGGGAAGGCAATCTCAAGTTTGGAGTGGTGCCGGTTGGACTGGACAGCCAACAATTATCAGAGATCGGGATAAAACTTATTTAATTATAGGTGCTTTTGACCACTATTTGCACAAAATAGACATGGCGACAAATAAAGAAGTTTGGCGCTATGAATTTGATGATATAATTAAAGGAAGTTCAACAATTTATATCGACAAAACAGCCAACGCCGAAAACAGAATTGTGATTTTGCAAGGCAGCCGCAGTGGCGGTGGTGGCAAAAATCTTGTCCCGAGTTTTAGGGCAATATCTTTTAGAACCGGTAAGGAACTGTGGAAGTTGGACATCCGGAGAACGCCCAGCTACAGTCAGGATAACGATAGCAGTGCTTTGTATCTGGGCGATGGCCTGTTGTTCAATGCGGGGGAAAATGCGATCGGCTATTTTCTCAATAGTTCTGCCAGCAAAGCTAAAGTTAAACAAGGAATTAAGCAACCGCAGATCTTGTCGGAAGTACAGCTTTATGCGCCAGGAGATATCAGCAAGCACGGCGGTAACTTGGTAGCAGAATCATCACCTTCTCGGCTCAAAGATAGACTGTTTATAGCTGCGGGTTCTGGACATATTTATGGGATAAGTATTAAAACAAAAAAGATAGTATGGGATTTCTATACTGGTTCAGATATTGATGGAAGTGCTGTAATATCTAAATCGGGTAAACTGTTTTGTGCGATTGAAAAACAATACATTGCAGGTAACGGCGGAGTCCTCAAACTAAATCCGAACAAAGAACCGAATGCCAGCGTCGAATGGTTTTTACCTACCGGAAATCGCCGACTTTCAGGCTGGGAAGGCGGGATAATCGGTTCGGTGGCGTTGAATGATGAGTACAATCCTGGGGGATTTCCAGCGCTATTTGCCACAAATGCGATCGATGGCAATTTGTACATCGGTTCCCAAGATACGATTACAGGTAAAAAGAATTCTGTACCTTGGCGAAATCAGTCTTACGATACTCCGGTAATCGTGTTTAAAAAGGAGATTGGTTCTTCGATTTCGACTCCGATTTTTACGGATGGCAATAAACTGATTAGTGCGGGATATAATGGTGTTTATTTGTTTGAGTTGAAGTGGGAACGAGCGAAGTCGGGGGATAAGAATGCTTTGAAAAATGCTAAGGGCGAGTTTTACCGTTTGAAGGTAAAAGAATCGGGTAGATTTAAGCCGGGTTTATCGTTTGAGGCGACACCTGTTGTTTGGGATGGGCTTGTGAGGATTTGCGCCCGGGATGGCTGGATGTATACTTTGGGTTAGAATTGATATTTTCCACAATACAGCAGCAACAGGCAAGATGCCTGTTCCACAATACAGCAGCAACAGGCAAGATGCCTGTTCCACAATACAGCAGCAAAGCAGCAACAGGCAAGATGCCTGTTCCACAATACAGCAGCAACAGGCAAGATGCCTGTTCCACAATACAGCAGCAACAGGCAAGATGCCTGTTCCACAACTAATCAATTATCTTGTGGAACGGGCATCTTGCCCGTTCGATCGACTTTCGGCAGTTTCCGGGTGTTGAAATCCGCCAATGTCACCACCTACCGTTTAACAGCGCTTGTCTCTATCATGGAAAGGATATCAGGAATTATAGGAAACTTATTATATGGCGACCAATGACAGTCAAATAAATCAAATTTACGGTGCTGAGGATGCCCAAGGTATTTTACAGCTTGCGATCGCACGGCGACAAGATGACGGCGAACTTTCCCGAGTGCAGCTTTTCGAGATTGGGGCGGAATTAGGCATTTCCGAACAGGATATCGTGGCGGCGGAACAGCAATGGTTAGCCACTAGAGGTGAATTTCAGGAAAAGCTGGTTTTTAACTCTTACCGTCGCGGCAAATTGCGAAAAAACTTGACAAAATACGGCATTGTCAATACTTTTTTAGTTTTGTTTAATCTAGCAGGATCGCATGAGCTTTCTTGGTCACTCTTCATTTTACTAACCTGGGGATTGGGATTGTCGCTGAATGCTTGGAATGTTTATCAAACTGAAGGGGAAGATTACGAACAAGCTTTTGGGCGGTGGCGTTTGAAGAAACAGGTGGGAGAGTCTATCGGCACTGCGACGGATAAGTTTATGAAGTGGTTGCAGTCTTGATATTCAGTCACTCTTTTGTCAATGACATATTTATCAGCTAAAGTCTGCGATTGATTCACAAACTTCGCAATTACAGAGGAAACTAATCAATTTTAACATCAGGCTTCATCGCCCTGACTTCTGCTTTTAGATGAGGATTTAACCTCCAGGCAGGCTATTGCGAAGTGGCAACAATTAATTGCAAATGTAATTAAGTTCGATCGCGCAATCCCAACCTCAACCAAAAAATGCTATAATACCAACTTTAACTGCTAAACATATCCGCGAGCCGAAAACACAAGAAAATCTTATGGTGATTATTACCTCACAAGAAATTGCCCAATTTCGATCGCAATTAGCGGAATATCCCGCAGCCCTCAAAGCCCTAGACGAAATCGAAGATTGTGAAGGCAACATCGAAGATGCAGCTATTTCTCTAGCAATTCAAGCTGGACAAGAACCGAATATCTCTGAAAACTGGTTGGATGGATTGGCAAAAAGATGCCGCGTTGCTATTTGCAAATCTGAGGTAAAAGAAGAGTTGATAAACGGACAATTGAATGCTGCTTTTAGAGATTTAGTTGCTGCCAAAACTTGCCCGCAGATTTTGGTGACATCGGTGATTATTTATGTATTTAAAACTGGGGTAAATGATTTTTGCGAGCCTCTTGAATATCAGTTGTAAAGGTATCGATGGAGTTAAGATTCCCCGATTTCCCAAAACATGATACAACGAGGGGATTGCGTAGGGGATAGCTACGCTGCGCGTACTTTTATCTATCACTGTGCGCGGCTGTAGCTAGCGGGCACGACATCCGGCGACAAACCCAAAGATTTCCCCAGCAAGCGAGCAAGTTGCACTAAAAAATTAGCAGTATCTTCGTCACCTTCCCGGGCCATTGAAGCTGATATCTGGATTAGCATCTGCACAAATCCCGCATCTATTAAATCGGAACAGGAACTTAAAACCTCTGGTTCTTGACCGTTGGGACAGGTAAGCACTCGCTCGATCAAGTTCAAATAAGCCTCTTGACGTTCTGGATTCATTTTGGGGGGAAATGTACAGTAAATAATTTATTATTACGTTTAACTCGGTTCTGTCAATCAGGCGATCGCACAAGCGATCCCCGTCTTTCCTCTAGAAACTCCATTCAGTCAGGAATAGACAGAAGCTTAAAGAAAATCTTAAGTTTTTTGATGCTACTTTAGTGGAGATCTCGGCGCTGATGGCGCACCCTACAATTTAAGGGTAAGGTGCTGATGGCGCACCCTACAATTTAAGGGAATTAGGAATATCAAACATGAAAATAGGAATATTTTTAGGAAATCTCGGAAATCCCGCCATCTACTATCCGACACTAGGCAAAATTACTGGCGGAGTCGCGGCGAGCATTTTTCTGTGCCAATTGTTGCAATGGCAAACACAACAGTCTAACTCGGGCGAATGGGTGAAAACTAACAGCAGCGAAATTGAAAAAGCTACTGGTTTAAATCGCGAAGAACAGGAATTAGCGATACGGCTGCTGAAAGTGCGATCGCTCCTGAAAGCAAAATCCACAAATCCCAACACCGACACTCTCGAACTCTGGGCGGATATTGACGCCTTCGAGGAAAAATTTAATAACTTGTTGACACCTACTTCCGGCGATAGCATAACACAAACAAGCCGCGAAAACAACAATCTTCCTCTAGAAATATTTGCCGAAACTTACACCCCAGAGCGTGCGGTTAAAACTGACAAGTTTTTCGGGCAACCGCGGCAGCAAATAGCGGTTGCAGTCAATCCAAATTATCGATTTAGCGGGCCTTGGAATTCCCAAGAAGAACTGCATAACTTTCAGCGAGCTTTAGAAGAATATGCCAGACAGCATAACTTATGGTTTGGCAATCCTTCGGGATGGGCTTTTAAAATTATTGATAGCATGACAAAGGGCTTAACTTCGACTTTTTGGGACGAGTTTATCGCGGGAATTCCTTTAGGAGAAAGTCAGAAAGTTAAGCGGGAGTGGGAAATTGAGCCGGAAGTGCCTTATCCGGCGTTTGAGGAGGAGCGAATTCAGTATTACGTGCACAAGGGCGAACCGCTGGAAGCAGCGGTATCTAAAGCTCGTGCTGATTTGAGAAACCCGGTTTTGGGGAAGGATTTGTGGGAGGGTTTTTTGCGAAAGTGCGATCGAATTGCGGACGATGCGCTCAAAGCCAAAAACCAAGGGGTAGAAACCGCATATTTACCGTCTTCCTTCAACGAAAGACCACAAATTACCAAAGAAAGTGTGATGAATAAATTAGGGGCGATCGCGCCGCAATTTGCCCTGAATCAATCCACATCTGAACCAATTCCTGAACCGCCAAAAATCGAACAACAACAGCCACCAACTACAGACGAAATCCCGAGTATTTCGTTTTTACAAAAAGCTTACCAAACTTCTCTCGGTCGAAGTATAGTTGAAAAACAAATTGCTGCTAATCCAGAATGGGGCTATGAAATTTTTGACGGTGAAATTGTAGAATCTATCCCTTTTTAATGAGGCTAAAATGAAACGAATTAGCGATATCAATCCGCTGGGAAGTGAGCGCCCAAATCCTTCTAATCCAGAAAGAGAAAAGCTGCGTCAGGAAAGATTGCAGCGCGAGAAAAATTCAGGTTTTCAGCAGTTAATAGAGCTTTGTATTTTGGGCGAATACGACATGGCTAAACAACTTGCAGCCAGAAATTCTAGCTGGGGTTATGAAATAGTTGATGGAGTTGTAGTGGAGCAGATAGATTAGGTTCGTAGTGAGGACTTTAGTCCTTTCAAGTTCGTAGTGAGGACTTTAGTCCTTTCAGCCTCGGTTTTAAGGACTGAAGTCCTTACTACAAACCTAGTTTTGTGCATATGTTATAATTACAATAGAGACTTAATTTGTTTGAAGATTATGACAGTTATTAATGCCAAAAACTTAACATTAGGAGAAGTCCACCGTCTTTTCGGCTTACAAAAGCACTACAACAGCTCATTTACCTCGCTGTTATCCCTTGAAGATATAACAGAACACGAACAGCAGGAACTTATACAAATCCGGGATGACTTCGATGACTACATCTCTACCGATCGCGTTTCTGAAGGATTGGTACAAGCTCTGACTACTTTTCCCTTAATGCGATTAGCTGGCTTCTACCGCCCACCTATTAAAATTAGTCTAGAACAAGACATTGCCGAAATTAGCATTGAAGATGAAGACATAATCATTAAAGGGCGGTTTGATATTTTGGCAGTCAATAAATTAAAATCATTAAGAAGTGAAACATCTTTTTGGGTTTTAGTGATTGAAACTAAAAATTCAGGAATCAACGCATTTATGGGTTTATCCCAATTGCTTACCTATGCTTATCAAAATTTAAAATATCAAGACGCAATCTGGGGTTTGACAACCAATGGAATGGAATATCAGTTTGTCAATATCCGTCGTGGAAATCCGCCCACCTATCAGTTAATGCCTTTGCTAAATCTGATGGAACCAGAATCTTCAGTTGTGTTGCTGCAAGTGTTCAAAGCTATTTGCAAGCTCTAACAATCCAATCTTGAAACGGCGGAAGCAGCTTTTATATGTACAGAGGCGGTTTCAACCGCCGAGTCTTCTGCACAAAAAAATGAGGCGGGGAGAATTCCCACGCCTCAATTTTTAGCTAGCTTTTTCTCTACAAAATAGAGTTGTTAAAGCTTAGTAGCCTCTGGTGTTAGGCTTGTGCACGATGAAGCTCAGCACTTGGCACTGCTTCACGTTGTCAAAACCCATGACGCGGATGTAGCAGGTGGGGTTTTCAGAGCGGCAAGCTTGAACTTCAGTCATGATTTCTTGGACGCTGCGAGCACCAAACAAAGGCAACTTCCACAATGTCCAGTAGCGCATTTCAGCGGCAGAGGTTTCGTTGAATTCTACGCCGGGAATATAGCCTTGATCCAAGATGTATTGCAGTTGCTTGGCAATTTGGGCGTCTGTCAGCGGGGGCAAATATGACAGAGTTTCGTAACGACGCTCTTTAGGTAAAGTCTTCATTTTTTGTATCTCTAAGGTGTGTGTTCGATTCGCCAAGTGCGATCGATTAACTCGACAAATTATCCAGATTCGGTTCAGAATCTATTGAGGATGTTTCAGGATTGCTGCTAGCCACAGACCAATTAAGTTGCGTAATTCGCTCCAAATGCTGGCGTCTGTGTTCCATATTCGACTGTTGAATGCCAGTACAAACCATTTCTGGCAAAAATTCCGTCACATCGTGCGCCAGATATTCTCGCACCGTCATGATCCGAAATCCTAAATCTTGATTTTCCCTCAGCAGTTCCTCAATGTAAGCTTCTCCATCTTGGATTTTGCCCTTGGTGGAAAAGTCATTCAGCCAGATTGCCAGAGGAGGATTGGTTTCGCTCAACTGAGCTACAACAATCCGCACGGATTGATAGGTTAGGTAACTTGCCAGCACCTTAGCGGTGTCTTTCGCAACTTGTTTGAGATCCATTTGACCCCAGCTCCCTCAAATTTTAGGTTTTGAATTTTAGATTTTGGATGCAAACTTACTTGTAAATCTTCTTCAAAGATAAAGACTTAACAGCAAGTTTGCGACCTAAAACTTAAAATCTCTAACCAAAAATCATCAAACGGTATCCATTGCCTCGAACTCAAACTTGATTTCTTTCCAGAGTTCGCAAGCAACAGCCAATTCAGGGCTCCATTTGCAAGCTTCGCGAATGATGTCTCCGCCTTCGCGCATCAAGTTGCGGCCTTCGTTACGAGCTTGAACGCAAGCTTCCAATGCAACGCGGTTAGCTGCTGCACCAGGTGCGTTACCCCAAGGGTGGCCCAAGGTGCCGCCGCCGAACTGCAAGCAGGAGTCGTCGCCGAAGATTTCAACCAAGGCTGGCATGTGCCAGATGTGGATACCACCGGAAGCAACTGGCATGACACCAGGCATGGAGGCCCAATCTTGGGTGAAGTAAATACCGCGGCTGCGGTCTTCTTCGATGTGGTCTTCGCGCATCAAGTCTACGAAGCCCATCGTGATGCCTTTTTCGCCTTCGAGTTTGCCCACAACTGTACCGGAGTGCAGGTGGTCGCCGCCGGACATCCGCAAGCACTTGGCAAGCACGCGGAAGTGGATACCGTGGTTTTTTTGACGATCGATCACGGCGTGCATGGCGCGGTGAATGTGCAACAGAATACCGTTGCGACGGCACCATTTGGCCAAGCTGGTGTTTGCAGTGAAACCACCGGTGAGGTAGTCGTGCATGATGATGGGGGTTTTGATTTCTTTGGCGAACTCAGCCCGTTCCATCATTTCTTCAAAGGTAGGGGCGGTTACGTTTAAGTAGTGACCCTTGACTTCGCCGGTTTCTGCTTGAGCTTTTTCAATAGCTTCTTGAACGAACAAGAAACGATCGCGCCAACGCATGAACGGTTGCGAGTTGATGTTTTCGTCGTCTTTGGTGAAGTCCAAACCGCCGCGTAGAACTTCGTAAACGGCGCGGCCGTAGTTCTTAGCAGACAGACCCAATTTGGGCTTAATTGTACAACCCAGCAAAGGACGGCCGTACTTGTTCAATTTGTCGCGCTCAACGGTAATACCGTGAGGAGGGCCTTGGAATGTTTTCAGGTAAGCAATGGGAATCCGCAAGTCTTCTAACCGCAGAGCACGCAGAGCTTTGAAACCGAAAACGTTACCAACCAAAGAGGTCAGCAAGTTGGTGACGGAACCTTCTTCAAACAAATCCAAAGGATAAGCGATGAAGCAGATGTATTGGTTGTCTTCACCGGGAACTGGCTCGATGTCGTAGCAGCGACCTTTGTAGCGGTCGAGGTCGGTCAGGAGGTCAGTCCACACAGTTGTCCATGTACCGGTGGAAGATTCAGCAGCCACAGCAGCTCCAGCTTCTTCTGGGGGAACTCCTGGCTGAGGTGTGACGCGGAATGCTGCCAAAATATCTGTATCTTTCGGCGTGTAGTCCGGTGTGTAATACGTTAGTTTATAGTCTTGAACTCCGGCTTTATACCCAGCCTTTGATTGAGTTTGGGTTTGCGCGTAAGCCATATCTCGCTTCCTAGTATTCGCTTAATTTTTTTGCCCGATCGCAGGCTCTTAGAAATATATCAATAAAGTGGCGCGTTACAATTTTAATATTCTTTTAATCATCATAAGTATTGTTTATTTAGCTTTACATTAGGAAATTTTATGTAACATATCTTATCAAACAAAAGTGGCGAAGGATGCAGGGCTAAGGGTTGGGGATCGATGAGATTTTAGATTTTAAATTTTAGATTTTAGATTGGAGAAGGAGAAAAAATTAGTCATAAATACTTAAATCATGGTGGAGATCGATTAAATTTTAGATATTAAATTTTGGGTTGGGGGTAGGAAAAAATTAGTTATAAATACTTATAGAACTCCAAAGGTACGTTGTTGGGCTTCAGCCCTCTTCTAATATATGTAAAGAGGGCTGAAGCCCAACAACGTACCTAAAAGTCGGCAGCATAGCACATAATATGGACAGGACTTGTGCGGCAAACCGGGTTTCTGCGTTAGCTGCACGTAAGTCTACTATGGATATCTAGCCCCATCTTTACTCTGGTTGTGCCTCACCCCCCTTCACAAGCCGTCCACTGCATCAATCCAGATTGCCCAAGGCCTTACCCTCAGACTTGGGGCAACAATTTTTGTCAGAGTTGCGGGACTCCGCTGCGGCTAAAAAATCGCTACATACCTCTACAAGGGCTCGGTACCGGGGGTTTTGCAGCTATCTACACAGTTTGGGACGCAGAAACTCAAACCGAGCGCGTCCTCAAATTGTTGCTCGAAACTTCTCCGAAAGCGCTAAAACTGTTCGAGCAGGAAGCTTGGGTTTTGGCAATTTTGCGGCACCCCGGCGTTCCAAGAGTCGAGCCGGACGGTTATTTTCACGTCCAAACCCAAAATTTGGGAGGCGGGGATGGAAATGCCACAGGGAGGCGCTTACCTTGTTTGGTAATGGAAAAGATTCACGGCAAAACTTTAGAAGAAATTCTTGAAGATCACCCTCAGGGATGTCCGCAGGAATGGGTGTTTAGCTGGCTGAGTCAAGCTGTGCAAATTTTAGAGGAGTTGCATCGGTGTCAGATTATTCACCGCGACATTAAACCGTCCAATTTGATGCTGCGAGACCCGGAGTCGCCCCAAGTGTTGCTGAGCAAAGGTTTGGGCGGTTTGCAGTTGGTGGCGATCGACTTTGGGGGAGTTAAACAGATGGGCGGTGGCGAACCGGCGGGGAAAGATTCTCCGAGCTCGACGCGGTTGATTTCGCCTGGGTACAGCCCGCCGGAACAAATTGTTGGGGGCCAAGTTGTCCCGGCGACGGATTTTTATGCCCTCGGGCGGACTTGCATTCATTTGCTGACGGGGAAGTATCCGGCGGAAATTGAAGATCCGATGACGGGGGAGTTGCGCTGGCGCCACATTGTGTCTGTGAGTCCGGCTTTTGCGAATTTGTTGGATGATATGGTGCGATCGAATATACAGCAGCGTCCGGCTTCGGCTGCGGATGTTCGATCGCGTTTGCAAGATATTTATGCTAAGAGTAAGGGCAAAATTGCGTTAGCCCCAGTCAGTCAAGCTATTGTGGAATTTTGCCGGCAAGTGGTGGTGGCGACGGCGCAAAAAACGGCAAGTTTGACGGTTTTGGTGTTCGGCGCGATCGCCCAACTTGTAGTAGCTTCTCTGGATACGGGCTGGGAAATGGTGCTCGGTGGGGTTGGTGGATCCGCAGGGGCGATCGGCGGTTTGGTTTTGGCCTATGCTTCGCCTATTGGCCCGGAATTTGCGAGTTTTTTGAATGAAGGTTTGCACCAATTAATTCCTTATATGAGTTTTAATGTCGGCCCGGAAGTGCTCTTGTTTGCTTTTGCGGGCTGGGGCACTGCGATAGGTTTGACGGATGCGGGGAGTTTTCGCCAGCAAAAACAGTATTGGCTGTCGGGATTGATGGGTGCTCAGGGCTATTTGTTGGCGAGTTTGTGCTGGATGGAAGCGACTGCTTTTAGCGGCGTGCAGGGGATTATTTTGGGGGCATTTGCGATCGCCACTTTAACGATCGGCATGGGTTTGCGGAGTCACCAATTAGCGCACGCTTTGGTGGTGGCTGCTTGTTCGACGGGAATGTTTCTATTTTTGAATGCTTTGAGCATTTTTCCAGGGAGTTTTTTAGGAATTTTGGATCTTTCGTCTGGTTATCCCTTCGGCTGGTTGCAGATTGGGAGTTCAATTGCATTTTTTGGTTTGTTGGGAAGTGCGATCGGGCTTTGTTTGGGAGTTAGTCATTATTTAGTTGTGCCCGTGTTGCGGTGGTTGGGATGGCGGTAGGCAATTTAGAGCGTGTCCGCTGGAATTTTTTTATGATTTTTAACCACATATAAACGCAAATATCAGCTTTTTATACTAAATCCGGCTTAAATACACCCTTTATTTATTAGTCCGCCTTCGCAGACTAAATTTTGTTTGCTTCGACCTCAAACTCTTATGACTGGCGCATTGCTACATTAGACTTGGAGGTCAAAAGTGATTTCAATCACCGAGCGATCGAGGGAGTAACGAACGCGGATTTCGTATTATACTGTCGGCTGACCGAAAATTATTTTAGGATTAGGGAGTTGTCATATCTCTATTCAGGGATTAATATAAGCTTTATAGGAGAGCAGGCTGAGCGGGATCTCTGGAGGAGGGTAGAATGATAGGACAAGGGCAAACTCTACCGATGGGTCAATCAGTAGGGGGTGGACGTTTCAAAATCATCCATATTTTGGGCAATGGGAATTTTGGCGAAACTTACTTAGCCGAAGATTGGCACGATTCGGGTAGGCAATGCGCTCTGAAGCGGTTCATCTTTGTCAGTAATAACCCTACAACTTTTGCCAAGGCAAAGGAGTTGTTCGAGCGCGAAGCCAAATTTTTAAAGAATTTAACGGAAAACCCTAAAAATTATTTGATTCCCAAGTACATAGGATACTTGTCAGAGGGTCAAGAGTTGTACTTAGCGCAGGAATACATTGACGGATGTACCCTTCGTGATGAACTAAATCGCAATACGAGGCTCAATGAGGATCGAGTTGCCAGTTTGTTAGAGGATGTACTCAATTCCCTGATATTTATTCATCAACAACAAAATATTCACCGGGATATCAAACCAGAAAATCTCATTAAGAGAAATGGGGATGGCAAGATAGTTCTCATAGATTTCGGTGCAGTTAAGCAGAAAGTCACTAAACTCACCTCTCCTGGAACTCAGATTCATACTGAAGGTTATGCACCGCTAGAGCAGATTCAAGGCTACCCAGAATATTGCAGCGATATTTATGCTTTAGGGATGACTGCTTTGGAAGCTTTGACAGGAGTGGAGCCTGAAAAACTCAAAGATGTTACTACAGGGAAGGTTGTGTGGCCTCATTCATTCAATGCTAGTAATAAGCTGAAGAAAATTTTGGAAAAGATGGTGGAGCATAATTGTAAAAGTCGCTATCAATCAGCAGAGAAGGTGCTAAACGATTTAAATTCAGGAGGTTTTACGGCTACTGCGGTAGTAGCCCCTATTTTACGTTCCACCATTCCATCGGTTCAAAATGGAGGAGGGGGAATATCCAAGCTGCCTATGTGGTTGTGGTTTGCGATCGCAACGCCCTTGGTTATGATCTTAGCTTTTGTGCTTGGGCTGCTTTCCACACCGCAGTCTCCGAAACCGGAGAGAGAAAAACAACAGGATATTCAATCACCTGAACCTACTCCCCAACCTAGTGATGACGATATATTCAAGCGTCCGCCAGGGACACCCTAGCCTTCGCTAGTGGATATAGGGACTTTTTGTGTTTGCGCCACAGGCTTGGCACGGAAAATTTCGCTAAGATACTTACAATTAAGAACACGCCTTCCTAGAGATGAATAGTACGAACAGCTTTTTGGAAAAAGCAGCACACATAGCAACAGTAATCGCAGCACTAGCTGTTTTAGTCGATGTTGGAATCAATCTCTCTCTATACTTCAGGGAGCAGAGTTCACAGATTACTAATGTAACCCCAGTTTCGCCAACCCTAGGTTCGATAACCCCAGATTCGGCAACGTGTGACCAAAACTCGTTGTTTTGTCGTCCTCCAGGGCAATAGCTTACAGATAGTTAGTCATCTTGATTCAAATTGGGTTAAGAACTATCACCGATCGGTAGACAAGTTGTGGTGAAAACTGCAATAATACAGTATAAGTTTTCTAAAAAATTAATTGTTCACGTTATGAGGTTGATCGATGAAAATTAAAACTACAGCTTCAGCCATTTTAACAATGGCTACGGTGCTATCAACATTTGGTTTGGCATTTACTAAATCGGCTGAAGCAGCACCCCGCACTTTCTCCTGTAAAATGAACTATGCCGTATGGACAACAGTCGTTAACGAAAGCGGCAAGCCCGAAAAAGCATTGATCCGGTGGGATTCTGATTTTGGTGGGCAAGTGGGTTATACGCGAGAGCGCCGATGCAACGAAGTCACTAACAGAATGAATAGCTACTTGAGCAACAGGGGTCAGTTCCTGACTCACGGTATTCAGAACGGTCAAAAAGTAATTTGTACAACAGACCGCCTGGGTAAAGACTGCCTCAACTTCCTTTACACGGTGAAACCAGAGCACGACCCCAAGGCAAGGCTAGAAGAATTGTTTGCACTGACAAACAAAAATAATACTCCATTGCCACTCCGAGAACGGCGTTGTGCTGCAACAAAAACATATATCTCTGTCGATGCCCTGCTTGGAGGGCAAACGGTTTTTGCGCGAGAAGTTTGTTCCGTTCGGTAAGTATCAGGTATCCTGATTAAATGAAGTTAACTTTAGTTAGATTTATCGCTTTAGCCTGTATAGGTGGTTGTCAATTGCTATCACCTACACAGGTTTCTCAGTCTTTTGACAAGGCTACCACTGCGGTAACAAGTGTTACGTCAGAGGCAGAAAACGGGCTCTCAAAGGATTTGATTCCTGAGAGGGCAAAATTAATTTCCTTGAGAGTTTATTCAATTAACCCACAAGAGTGGAAAAACAATGGTTTAATTTTGAATGAGAGTGGCTCTGGAGTTTTGATGGCTATGGAGCCGACACCAGCCAACCCGTCAGTCTATCAATATCTTGTCTTGACGGCTAATCATGTAGCCAAGGAATCGACAGGAAGAGCAAAAAAACCTGAGTTTTATATCCGTACCCCTGACGGTTTAATTCATAAGGCGCGTCGTCACCCCCAAAAATTCAATAAAACGGATTTAGCATTATTATATTTCTATAGCCCTTATCGCTACGAAGTGGCTGTAATTGCTAAGAAACAATCCTTAAAGCATGAAGATTTGATATATGTTAGTGGGTTTCCTTGTAACCTGGTTTTGACTACCATATCCTGTCCTGCGGAGTTTGTCGTGAAAAAGGGTCAAGTGAAGGCTGTACTGACTAAACCTTTAGTTGATAATTATAGTATTGGATACACCAATGAAGTTGTGGAAGGGACGAGTGGCGGCCCAATCTTGAATGAGCAAGGCGAAGTAGTAGGTATCAATGGCAGAGGTGAAGATGGGCCATCATCTCAATATAAGCGTGCAGATGGTTCAGACTCAAATGAAGATGAGATTAATTCGATGAAACCCTTGCGTTGGGGAATTCCGATTGACTTTTATCTCCAGCTAGATACCAAGAAACTGTTTAAGGAAATACCGCCTTTAAATCAGGAATTTGTACGCATCGGGTATATTGCCCAATCAGATTCTCAAACTAATCAATCAAAAAAGACACTACCTCCTGACCCTCAGAAATCTGCTGAAGAGAAGGATCAAGTTACATTTACGGCCGAAAAGCATAAAAATTCTCCGTCAGTAAATGAGTTTTTATCTAGATTAAAAGATAATGATTTATTGGTCAAAATTTTATTTTATTTCCTTCCTGCTGTAGTGGTAATCTTTTTACTTCTATTCTTTTTGGGTCGGTTTGGGAAAATAAATACAACAGGAGCTACGGGGGCGAGTCAAAATAATAAATCTCCAGACAAAAATAGTCAGGATACAGTGCCAAGAGAGACAGAAAAACCTGGTTTGCGCGTCAAAGTGGGTAATTTATTTAACGGTCTTATTCAGAAATTAAAAGATACAGAACAAAACAAGGACAAGCAGCAGCCTATAGCTAATATTTTGTTTACTTTAGTTCAAGATATTGGTTGGGAAGCAGAAATTTCATCTCATGATGGTCAAAAAAATCAAAGTTATAAGTTATATTATGATAAGTATTTAAAAGAAAAATTTGATAAATGTGATGATTATTGGTTAAAATACGAAATCAAGGAATTTGTCATTTTCATAAAACAAGAAATTCCCACAGGGCTAGAGGGGAAACCTCTTCCTAAACTAACCCCCAGTAATGATTGCGAGGTCGAAAAACATACAGGGAATGATTCTCAAATATCTTGGTCATTATACAAATCTAAAAAAATATCTCAAAATGCACCTTCTCGCATTATTATAATTGAGTTTATTTTTTAATCAAATGATCCACCTATTACGACTTCTCCAATATGAAATCTAACCAACTAAAATACTGTTTAATTATTGGCTTTTGTGTTTTGCTAAGTTTTATTTTAGGAAAATTTGTCAGCAATATTAATCACAATATCAGCACTCCGCTCAAGCCGACACCTGTAATTTTCAAAAATCAATTAGAAGAAATAGCCACAAAATCCACTGTTTTGATTGCAGTACCTGGCGGTGGTTATGGTTCAGGGGTAATCATTAGGAGTCAAGACAAATATTACGTACTAACAACTAAGCACGTTGTTGCAATTCCACCAGAACCTCAGAATCAGTACGAAATTAAAAGTTACGATGGAAACGTGTATCTAACAATTACTGATAAAAATTACGATCAATTAGTGGAGCAATTAGTTGCAGATACATTGGGAGACATTGATCTAGCACTCATCGAGTTGCCCACTCAATCGCAAAATTACACAGCAGCTAAATTATCGACAGGATTATCTGAATCTATATCTGTATTGGTATCAGGATGGCAACAATGTCAGCCTCAACCTCAATATGAATTAACTAAGGGAACAATATTAAAAAAAATATCATCGGAAAGTGAGATAAATCAATTATCCGAAAAGGATGATTCGTTGTACCTTCAGGATAAAGATAATAATTATAAGAATGGTTATAGAGTTAAATATACTAATTCAACTTTGAGCGGGATGAGTGGTGGGCCAGTATTTAATGAGAATGGTAGCATAGTCGCTATTCATGGGATGCCTGGGGCAGAGGGCAAGGAGAGAACTGACCGAAAGTGCCAGTCGATCAACAATCCAAATTTAGGTAATAACTGGGGGATTCCTATCAGTTTATTTTTAGAGTCTAACTTAGCTAAGGGTAAGAATTTTGACGAAGATAAAAAGCCAGTTAAATCAGCTAAGACTACACCAAAACCATCCCCAATAAACACAACATCTTCTTCAGATAACGGTGATATGTTAAAGTGTCCTGAAACGGGTAAGCAAGAAGGTTGGTGTAAGTGAATGGGAGACAGATCGCCTTTTTTGGTTTGTTGGGAAGTGCGATCGGGCTTTGTTTGGGAGTCAGTCATTATTTGGTTGTGCCTTTGTTGCGGTGGTTGGGTTGGAAGTAGGAATTAACTAATTAAATATTCAACATTTCACCTCAAATTCAGATACCCCTAAATCCCCCTTAGAAAGGGAAACTTTGAGAAGGCTCTTGTCCCCCCGACCTAAGCGGGGTTAGGGGGTTTCTCCGGGTTTTAAAACTCTTGTGGGGTAGGCTTCTAGCCCGCCCCAAAATCTACAATTTAGCTAAACAGACGGGAATCCCCACACTAATCGAAGCGATATAGTGTGGGATGAGAGGCGCGTGAATCGAGGATTCCACATTTTCATGTCCTCGCCCGCTATGCTGGCGAGCAATGAAGGTGTGGATGACGAGATGAACAAATCTTTATTTGCAAGCATCGTTACTCGACATAACTTATTAAATCACTACTTGACTTTGTATAGTATTTCCTGGTATTTTTATTACAAGCAAATGCGTAAAGGTCGCAACGCAATGAAAGTAACATATCAGTATCAGTTCTATCCCGACACCAGTCAAAAGTCAACCCTCAATCATTGGTTGAGGATTTGTCGCTATTGGTACAATAGACAGCTAGGCGATCGATTTGATTGGTGGGAGATGAACCGCACTGCTATAAATGCTTGTCCGTTGATTGCTAGTATCTCTACGCCTCGCGAAAAGCCCAACTACTACACCCAAAAACAACAACTACCCATCCTTAAAAAAGACTTAATAAAAGTCTTTCATAGTGGTGAATTGCTGGACTTCAAGCAAGTAGATTCAACTATTCTTCAAGATGTCTCTAAGCGAGTGGACAAAGCTTTTGAACGGTTGATCGTAGGAGACAGTAAAGGTGGGCGATCGGGAAAACCCCGGTTTAAGACTGAAGCGGATTACCGGACGATGACTTTTTCTACGGCTAATAACGACTGGATTAAGTTGGTTCGCAAGAATTGGCTTTATATCCGATTGCCGAAGTTGGGTGTCATAAAAGTTCGGATGCACCGCCCAATCCCCGATGGATTCACTGTTAAGCAAATTAGTGTAACTAGAAAGACTGACGGTTGGTTTACCCAGATAATGCTTGAAGACACTTCAGTACCCCACTTTATTCCTGATAAAGTTACCCCAAACTGGGATAACTCAATTGGGTTGGATGCGGTGCTGCATGAAGATGTCTATTTAGCAACGTCGTCAGGCACAAAGTTACCTTCGTTGAAACCGCTTCGCAAAAACCAAGCTAAGTTATACCAGATCTCAAGGAAGCGGAACAAACGGAAGCGCGGTTCTAAAAGCCGACGCTTCTTAGCCAAAAAAGAAGCGAGACAGCACCAAAAAATAGCGCGTTCTCGCCAAGACTTTCACTACAAAACAGCTCACAGACTTGTGAAATCTGGAGCTAAATTCTTTTTTCATGAGGATTTGAATTTAAAAGGCTTAACAAAGCGGAATAAAGTTAAGCAAGACGATGAAGGTAATTACCTCCCGAACGGTCAATCAGCTAAATCAGGACTTAATAAGTCTTGGTTGGATGCTGCATTTGGTCAGTTTTTTAAGACGCTGGAATACATAGCCGAAAAAGCTGGGTCAGCCGTCGTTCCGCAAAAACCTGCTTATACGTCAATGGTTTTGTGCTATCGGAATGAAATTGTTTTCACCGATTGCGGTATGCGAAACTATTGGGATGAGCAACATTCTTTAATGGTCGATCGCGATGTTAACGCCGCGATTAATTTAAAGAAACTTGGGTTGGGCATTTTCCCAAGGATAAAACGCCGTAGCGGGAATCTTTCTGTAGTAGGAAATATAGATGATAGTACCGCGAAGGAAATTTTGTATACCCTTCATCGGGCTGCAAAGATGCCCACGTCATAGCACCACGAGGCTTGACGTGGAAGTATGTCACAGGCTAGACAGCTTATAATCTAATACCGTTTACTTAAGACCGCCCTGAGGGTAAAACCCTATGATAAATAGATACGGAGATTGCTTCGTTCCTCTCTTCGGACTATTCTAAGTAAACCGTATTGGTGTATAAGCAGCAACTGTCAAAATTATGCGGTCGCCTACATTCATAAAAAAGCAACAAAACTTGTTGTTTTATTTGATAGTTAATTGGGCTGATTTTATCCGATCGCCCATTTTACCCGTAATCGCAATCTTTCCGGGGCGCAGCGCCCGAAACGTGCCCGGTTGCGCGCCCATATGATGAAAGGTGCGATCGAGTAACGGCCGCGAATTCGGAGGCTTGGTTGGCGCACCAGGCCCCGGTTCCTGATAATCTGGAGTCCGCAGCCCGAAAGTTAATGGGGGTAGCAAATTGCCTTTTGAATCAGAGGCGATCATTTCAAAGGTAATGCGATCGCCCACGCGCACTGTCGCCACTTCTGGCTGAATCCGAACATCCCAATCTGGCGGATAAACAACACCCGACATCAAGAGTGTTTTTTGTCCTGTTTTTGCCAACACGGTAAACTTTCCCGGCGCAATTCCCGTCACAGTTCCATCTTGGGAAAGTTGGATAACTTTGGTATCTTGTGATGACCAAACTGCTGGTTTTACCAACAATGCGAAGTCTGATACTCCGCAATCTGAACCGCTGCCTTCCCCGATTTTTAGTTTAACGTTTTTACCTGCAATTAAAGGGTTAACGTCTTCAAATTTGTAAGCCAGACAAGGAGTTGTTTTAAAGATACCGAGAGTGGTTTTAAAGATGCCTGCCGTCACCACGATCGCATCCCACGCGGTACAACCAATTGCTACCAGTACCAGCGCAACTGAGGTTCCGTAGCCGACGGTGATTATTTTTTGTTTTCGATCAAACTGATGCCAGTCTCTCATTGTTCTTTCGATCGCACTTTCCTCAAAAGTTACTTGCCTCTAAGGGCGATCGATCTATTTCTGTATGCCAAAAACAAAATTGGCATAGGGTTCGATAAAATATATTAAAATTTCGATATTGTCTAGTGCGAGCTTCTAGATCGCACTGTATGGTTAATCGATCGGATATAATATCATGGTAGACTAGATATTTGGTGAATCAGGTTTTATGAATTTGCGAACTGTTGACAAATAGAAGTCCAATGATACTTGAAACTGATAGATTGATTTTGACACCGATTGTAGAGAACGATCTCAACAAGCTGCACGCCATTTTTACCGATTCCTATGTCAGGAGATATTTGTGCGACGGTCAAATTTGGTCGCTAGATCCAGTGGAAGAAATGATCGAACAGAACGAACAACTGTTTGGAGAAAAGAAATTCGGCTTGTGGTTTATCGAGAGAAAGAACGATCGCGAAGTTATTGGATTTGTGGGGTTGTGGTATTTTTTTGAGGAACCGCAGCCGCAGTTGGTCTATGCGCTGTTGCCGAAAGCTATTAAAAAAGGCTACGCTACTGAAGCATCCACCAAAATATTAGAGTATGGTTTTGATGAACTTGGATTAGATTATCTGGTTGCAAGTTGCGATCGCCCAAACATTGAATCATGCAAATTAGCAGCCAGACTCGGGATGAGACAAGTAGAAGAAAGGATTGTCAATGAAAATCCCATATTATTCTTTAGAATCGATAAGTAGTAATTAGCAGTCAGGGCGCAATGCACAAATGGCTTTCGGTGGTGGGAATTGGCGAAGACGGACTTTCGGGATTGAGTTCGATCGCCCTTTCGTTACTTGATCGATCTAAAATCGTTGTCGGTGGCGCGCGTCACCTCGCAATGCTACCCACCGACGACACCCGCGAAAAATTAGTTTGGGCTTCACCACTACAAACCACAGTTGACAGCATCATCAGCCGTCGCCCAGAGGCTGTTTGCGTGCTCGCAAGTGGCGATCCGATGTGTCACGGGATTGGTGTCACGCTGTCGCGCCGGATTCCGATCGCCGAAATGACTGTGATTCCCGCAGCATCGGCTTTTAGTCTGGCTTGCGCCCGTTTGGGTTGGCCTCTGGCGGATGTTGAGACTTTCAGCTTAACAAATCGCCCGATCGCCTCGATCGCCCTTAGTTTCTCTCCCGGTGCGCGGTTGCTAGTCTTGAGTGCCGATCGACACACGCCTGAAAAAGTTGCCCAATTGTTGACACAGCGGGGGTTTGGCAGCAGTTTGATGACCGTGTTCGAGCGGATGGGATCGCAGGCGGAACGGCGGATCGAGGGAGTTGCAGCAGCTTGGAATGCGACGGATTTAGCCGATTTGAATGCGATCGCCATTGCAGTTACAGCCGATCGCGAAACTCTGATTGTTTCCCGCACCTCCGGCTTACCGGATGCAGCCTATCGCCACGATGGACAGTTGACAAAACGGGAGGTTAGAGCCGTTACGCTGTCGGCGTTAGCGCCGATTCCGGGGGAGTTGCTGTGGGATGTGGGCGCGGGCTGCGGTTCGATCGCGATTGAGTGGATGCGGAGTCATCGGAGTTGTCGGGCGATCGCGATCGAGCGCCATCCAACTAGACTGGAATATATTGCTGAAAATGCCTCTAATTTGGGTGTTCCCGAGCTCAAAATCGTCACCGGATCAGCACCGGATGCTTTGGCAAATTTGCCGCAACCAAATGCTATTTTCATCGGTGGCGGTGTCACCGCAGAGGCTTTGCTAGAAACTTGTTGGAATGCTTTAGGTGAAGGTGGCCGATTAGTTGTGAATGCGGTGACGATTGAAAGCGAACTTAAGATTTTGCAATGGCATTCTTTGCATGGTGGGGAACTGATTAGAATTGGGATTCAGCGGGTTGGTGCGATCGGTTCTTTTCAGGGTTGGAAACCGCTTGCACCGGTGACTCAGTGGGCGGTTGTTAAGAGGTAATATCAATTCTGATTGGATCGGATTGATTTAACCACAGAGTACGCAGAGAACACAGAGGAAGAGATCAGAGAGATGAATCATTCCGATGAAGAGCGGATTTAATCTAAAAGGCGATCGATCTTATTCCCAAAAAGCTATAATCAGTAATATCCTCTGGAATGAAAGTGAAAATGCCAGACGAATCATCTGTAGATCCTTATCTAGATCAACTGTTTGAAGACTATTCCAACACTGAAGTTATTGAACTACAGCAATATCTGTCTGAATGGGATAGAGGAACTTATCGAACTGTGGCCCAAAGTGTGTTAGACCATTCACAAAGAAAAGGATTCGATCCACTCAAATATCTGCGTAAGGCACACAATTTCAACACTAGAGGTGCTGTAAGAGTTCCTCGCACGGGATATCGGCAGGATGGAGCCGCTGTTTACAGAAAGGGAAATGAGTTTTTAATTGTTCGATCCGATCGGTATGGTGTTGAAAAAATCGTGACTTATGGCATCAATGAGGAATAGAAATATGACACAAGTTCAAAACAAGTTAGTAATGCAACAGGATATGATTGTGCAACTTTTGGCACAGTTGACGGTTGACTATCAAAACACTAAATCAGAGCGTAAAGAGATAGCCCAGATATATCTTGGTTCCGAGGAAGAGTTTTCGTTTCTGGAAGAGCTTGAGTTAGTGACAGTCAGTATTCGTGGTTATGCTAGTCAGATTGAGACTAGCGCAGGGGTTGAAATTCGCGAGGAAGCGATCGCAGACTTACATCACCTTCGGGTGTTCGATCGTTTTGCGATCGCTCAGTTTTATGATGAGACGCGATCGGGCTATCTTCAAATGCGGTCTTATATCCGAATGCTAGACTATTTGCGACTGCTGGTGTTGGAGTATTTGCAAATGGAATAGAGAAGGAGTTTTGCAAAGAAGATGAACGATAAAGAAATAGCAACCGTATTTAAAATCCCCGCAAAAATGCCATTTCTTCAGGCTATATGCTGGCAAATTGCTAATGTCAAAAATCTGAGTGTCCCGGAAATGCTATGTCGCTACGAATCTGGCTGGCATTATTGGGGAGTTTTGGGAGAACCCAACTCTGAGGAAATAATTTTTATTCAACAAATTAGCCAACATTATCAATCTTGGCTGGTAGCGGAACTCTTAAGCATTGGCCAGCCCCAAGAAACAGAAAAACTGGTAAATTTTAAACCCATGTTTAAACGTGAAATTCATCAAAAGATATTAACTGTACTCAGCCACTTGAATGTCGAGTTTTTACAGGAATGTCGCGCTTATTTTGGTGGCGGCACCCTGGTAAGTATGGAACATGGAGAATATCGGTTAAGCCAAGATATTGACTTTATGTGTCCGATGGATGGTGGCTACAGTCTCCTGCGCCGAAAAGTGGCAGAAGCTGGCTATGATGCGATTTTTGCTAATCGCAATCGCATTTTTCTCCCCAACGATATTCAATCAAACCAATACGGCATCAGATTTCCAGTTATTGTGGATGATACTACAATTAAATTCGAGATGGTTTGTGAAGGGCGAATTCAGTTTGGCGAACCAAATTATCCTAATTGGTCGCCTGTTCCTTGCTTGAATCAAATCGATATTATAGCAGAAAAACTGTTAGCAAATGCAGACAGATGGCCGAGCGAGCTGGTAAACTCTAGAGATTTAATCGACTTGGCAATTCAAAGGTTAGCGAGTCCGATTCCCCAAGAGGCGATCGACAAAGCTGAAGCAGCTTATCAAGTTATGAAACCGCTAAATCGAGCGATTCAGTATTTCCAAGAGCGTCCCGATTATCGGGAAAGATGCTACGATATTTTAAGTATTGCAGAACCAGATCGAGTTATTGACGGTATCGATTTATTAGCTCAGGATTTAGGTAGGAAAATCACAGTCAGGACATTTTGCGAGACTATTTCTCCGTTTCCTGGATCTTTGTCGTAATATCATGTCCGGGCGATTACATAATAAAAAAGGTTCGTAATGAATCAAACAATAATGAACGCGGGCATCTTCTGTCCACTATGCTAAGATGAAGGCTGGTTTACATTTTTTGATGAGGTCGTTATGACCAGTTCGCTGTCTCCTACAAGTATTTCTCGCTATGTCACCCGCAATCTTGAAGTTTTGCAGGGGGAACCGATTATTGCAGGTACTCAATTGACTGTACGGGATATTGTGGTGTTTTGGAAATCAGGAATAAAGCCTGAAGAAATCCCACAGAAGTTACTGCAACTCGTGACGGGTGCTCAAGTTTTTGATGCGATTAGCTTTTATCTGGATAATCAGCCAGAAATAGACGATCGGATTGCTTGGTACGAGGCGCGTCCGATGTTGAATGTTTCGCCTCTTTTGAGATGCAATCCGTTGTTGAATGAAGTCACGGAATATGTTGCAGCCTATCGGCACGATCGAAATACCGATATCGATTTTCCTGAGTCTGAAACTCTATGACTCAATATATTCTCGATACCGACCATATCACACTGCTGCAACACTTTCCTATGCAACTCCAAACCCTGTATACTGTCGCGCATACGGAGGCTGAACTCCTAACACGATCTCTTCTTTGGCAATCCCCATTTCTACTAATTCATCAGCAAAACTTCGATCGGTTTGATTGCGCTGAATCCAAATTTTTCCATCTTTGATATCTAAGTGAATGAAGCAGTTATAAATACGGTCATGTTCATTCCATCCTAAATCGATAACCAAATAGCGATCGCGTTCTTTGTCAAAAACGAATTCTACTTCTATCTGACCATTAATCGGCGGGTCTTCACCCGATTCGAGCAGTAACTTTTCGATGCACTGGCGATAAAAATCTAGTTTATGTCCATAGTCTTTGAACAGCATAAGCATCAAACATTTCATCACGGCTGACTAAAACTAAAGAATGATTAATGGATTGGGCAATTAAAATGCGATCGAATGGATCGCGATGATGAAATGGTAGGTTGCGAACCCGTACAGTATCCGCAAATGAAATTGGCAGTAACAAGATGCCAGCAGCAGGTAACTGAGCTTCGCTGCATAGTCTGATTGCAGCGTCAGTTTACCAATGCTGATTTTGATGGCAATTTCCCAAAGACTGGCAATACTCAAATAGACTCTATCGGCGGATTCAATCTGCTCTTTCAATGCAACTGATAGGTTAGGAGCATTTTCTGAAAACCAAATAAAAGTGTGAGTATCGAGGAGCAATGTACTCATTACATATACTCCTGGAAATCCTCTAATGGTGCATCAAAATCATCAGAAAGCGGTAAGATAAATGTGCCTTTCATCATCCCGGCTTGACGTTTCTTTTGAGGAGGATTTACGGCAACCTCATTATTTGCATATTTTGCAGCTAAGAATTCTACATAGTGCAAAACTTCCTGTTTTAGGGAATCTGGTAATTTGACTAAGGTTTCTAGGATTGTGGTTTCTAGCATTAGATCGCCTCTTGCTGGATAAAATTATGATAACAATTGCCAAGCAAAACTTACCGATCGCTTCCAACTTCTGCGAGATGCCAGAATATCATCCCATTTTCCGCATGACTGAGCAAAATCCCCAAATCTTCGAGGCTTTCTAGACAGTCGAGAATCACTTTTTGTTTGCGATTTGCGCCTTTGAAATGGGCGGTGACTTGGGCGGCTGTCCATTCGCCGCTTTGAGTGCGGAACAAGTCGCGGATGGCCCAAAGTTGCTCTTTCAGGGTTTTGGGGAAAGGTTGTTGTTCCGTAGGGGCGATCGCGATTTCTGTTTCGGTTATGATACCTGCAAGGGATGGTTGCACGTAGGTTTCGCCGGGGGCTTGGTAGTCGGGACGCAGCCAGCGAATGTGTCCGTTGCGTTCTTCTTCGGCGCGTTGGGCGTTGAGGGTGACGAGGTTTTCGAGGATTTGGTCGTCGGTGAGGGTTGCTTCCCAATCATAGGCGGCAAATACGGCGCGATCGAGTTCGTCGTGGATTTGTTTGAGGGTGGAGACTAGGGCTTTTTGATAGCGCTTCGCTTAACGGGTGGGGAATTGCCACTCTTTAAGTAAACGCGCAGCACAATTTAATTTGGTACTGATTGTTGTTCAACGTATTTTTTAGCTGTTCAATCGTAACGCCACCACAACTAGCTACAAAATACGAGCCAGTCCAGAACACAGGCTTATAGTAGAAATTGCTGAGATATTCCGAAAATTCTTTGCGGATTAACCGAAAACGATTTAGGATAATGACATGATGATAACGTACCAGTACCGAATTAAGCCTAACTCCGAACAAATTGCCATCATGGACAATTGGTTGGAGTTGTTGCGTCGGCACTGGAATTATGCTTTAGGACAAAGGTTGGACTGGCTACATCGTACTCGTTGCCGGATTGACCGATGCTCAATTATCTCAGAGCCCATTGGCAAAATACCTGAAACCGCCAATTATTACACTCAGCAATCAGCACTCAAGGAAACCAAAAAAATATTTCCTGAGTACAAAGATATTTATTCTGAAGTTCAGCAAATCAATATTCAAAGATTAGAAAAAGCTTGGTGGCGTTGGTTAACACCGGATAAAACCCTTAAACGTGCTGGTAGACCACGCTTTAAAAAGAAAGGTGAATTACGTTCGTTTTGTTTTTCTAGAGTCAATCACCCAAAAGCAGCTTGTTTTTTAACAGGAACTACATTACGAATTCCCAGAATTGGAGAAATACCAGTAATTGTACATCGTCCTATTCTTAACGGATTTACACTCAAAACGGCAACCATTGTTAAAAAAGCCGATGGTTGGTATGTTTGCTTAAGCATAGAAGATGGCAGTGTACCGACACTAATGCCAATAGATACCATAAAAACAGCAGTTGGCATTGATGTCGGTTTAGAAAAATTTTTAGCGACATCAGACGGTAAAATTGTCCGGATTCAACAAACAAGAAGAAAAGCTCAAAATCATTTAGGTAGACAACAAAGGAAGTTAGCAAATCAACAAAAAGGCTCCGCCAACTATCAAAAGCAAGCTAATAAGGTCGCCAAAATTCATCAACGAATTCAGAGACAGCGAAAAGATTTTCATTATAAAACAGCACACTTCCTGGTAAGACAATATGACTTAATTGCAGTTGAAGACCTGAATATAAAAGGACTTGCTCGTACTCACTGGGGGAAATCAATTTTAGATGCAGCTTGGGGAAGTTTCATGACGATACTGGAAGCAGTGGCGGTAATACGCGGCGTTCGTGTTGTTAAAGTTAACCCGAATAATACATCTCAAGATTGCTCAGGGTGTGGAGTTAAAGTTAAAAAAGATTTATCAATTAGGTGGCATTCTTGCCCTCATTGCCATACTGAATTAGACCGTGATATTAATGCGGCAATAAATATTTTGCATAGAGCAATTGAGGATTTTAAAGCGGTGGGACTCATCGTTTCTGCTTGTGGAGGCTTAGAGATTACTCAGCCATTGAAACAAGAAGCAAAGGAAATGTTAGCTGGGTTTCAGTTAGAATAATTCTTTTGAAGCCCCCGTTAACCGAAGCGGTATAACGGGGGAGAACGTCACCAAAGTCCCAAAAATCGCAGGTTCCACATTACACCAATCCCGCTTCGCCGCCTGTAACAACACTTCCAACTGCGTCTTTGTCAGCGCAAACGCCTGGGATTCCGCAAACAATCCGCCATTAAACCGCAACAGTTGGCCATGAAAGCCAAAACTCGTCCCCTGATTCATCGCCTCCCACAGCGCCTCTACCTCCGGCTTAAACATCTTCGGATTGAGAATCCAGCGCGTTTCCAGCGCCTGGGTAAACAGATGTTCCTTCAGCAACCCCACATCCTCAGCAAACATGGTGAAAATACAGCGCATCAAAAACTGGGCGACTTGCTGCGGATCGACATTTGCTTCCATCCCCTTCGCCAACTCTGCCAAATCCGCCGCCACTTCCCGCGTCACCCGCGCCGCAATCTTCTCTGGGTTGCGCTGCTGCGGATTGCTAAATATATCGACAAACAGATCGAAAACATCCGGCTTTCGCAACTCTGTCAGCGCAATTTCTCGCCGCGCCCCGTAGCCGCCGTAATCGCCGCTAAACCCCATCCACAATTCAAAATGATCGCCAATATCGCAAGTTAATAAAAACGGCGGCTTGCTGGTGAGAGTTCGAGTGTAAGCAACTGCCTGTACAAACGCTTTTTCCATCTCTCGCAAATAGCTATTAGTTCCCCGTTTTGCCGTTCCTTTTGTGCTGGTTGTTCCGCCTTGTTTTGCCTCGATTAAAAAATGCTCGGCTTTGTAAAAATCCACAAACATCGGGCGATCGACTCCCAGCGCATCGCACATTTCCGCAAAAAACAACTGGTAGTTGGCGCGTTCATTGCCGCTAGAACCTGCCCACCGATTGATGAATGTTTCGACTCTGGTGCGATCGACCTCATTCATGCTTCAATCCTGCTGCTTGCTTTTTCCTTATTTTATAATTAGATCGGTTCGGATTGGCGATTTATCTGGCGATTTTGCTTTATAGCAACCGCCTTGGCGGTTAGGACGCTTTACTATTGATATTTGCTATAATATGTTTGACGATATTCCTAGATACAGGCGGACTCAAAAACCCGGCTTCTGCCTTAAAGTCGATCGTTCACAACGAAGATTTTGCCTAGGAACCGGGTTTTTATGGCTTTAGTGCGTGAAAAATACCTCAATAAATCTATGAAAATTAGAGCGATCGTACATCCCGCAGAAGAAGGTGGCTATTGGGCAGAAGTTCCAGCGCTTCCCGGCTGCATTACTGAAGGAGACACGATAGAAGAAGTAATAATTAATTTAAAAGATGCGATCGAAGGTTGGCTGGAAGTTGCTAATAGTCGTGAAGCAATTGCCTCCACAGATCGAGTTGTGGAAATTGCTGTATGAAATCTATTTCGGGCAAGCGACTTTGCAAAATAGTAGAGCAGAAAGGTTGGGTTCTGAAAAGAGTTACTGGCAGTCATCATATCTATGAAAACCCGGAACTAGAACAAATTTTGTCAATTCCTGTTCACCGAAATCAAGATTTGAAACTTGGAACCTTGAGAGCTTTAATGAAAATAGCTCAGCTATCTGAGGAAGATTTACAAAGTTTTTCTTAAGTATAGCAGGTTTCATAAAAATCAGGAATTACGTAATTTCTAAAGCAAAAAGGTTGGGTTTCCTTTCGTTAACCCAACCTTTTAATTAAATGAGACTTCAGAGTTTAGCCTTGATTTACACCGAAGTTTTCAAGCTGTCGCGCGACTCGGAAACCCGATCGACAATAGCAGCATTTACCGCAGATTCCTTAATCGGTTTCCGGGCTTCAATCAAAGCCAGAGCTTTCGTGACGCCTTCGGGTAAAATCACCACCAAACTGCCTGCTGGTGCTCGATCTAAAGCCTTGTTAACAGCAATTGTCTCGTCGAGAATCAACTCGTATTCAACTTTAGACTTGTCTGGGGTGCGTGCGGCGATCGCCTCTGCAATCCCTTGGCAAATTAACTTGGCCACCACACCGGGTTCTCGCCCGCGCCTGTCAACATCTTCTTTGACAATAATCCGATCGAACATATCGGCAGAAAGTTTGCCCAAAGTGACAAAATCTTCATCTCGTCTATCCCCCGGCGCACCAACTACCCCGATCCGCATTCCTTCCCAATTCTGCACAAAACTACCCAAAGCTTTGTAGCTGTGCGGGTTGTGGGCGTAGTCGAGCAAGGCGTGATAGCTGCCCAAATTAAACAGGTTCATCCGTCCCGGAGTTTGACCGACGGAGGCCTGAAAGCTGGACAAAGCCGATCGAATATCCTCTATTTTCACTCCCTGAGCAAAAGCCGCCAAACAAGCCGCTAAAGCATTCGCAATCATAAACGGCGCCCGCCCGCCCATCGTCAGCGGCACATTCACAGCCTGCTCAATTCTCAGCGTCCAATCGCCTTTGAGGATGGACAAGTAGCCGTTTTCGTAAATTGCTGCCAGCCCGCCCGCAGCGGTGTGTTTGGCAACCAATTCGTTGTCCGGGTTCATTGAAAAATATGCAATTTGAGCCTTGACACGCTGCGCCATTTGTGATACAAGCGGGTCGTCTGCATTCAAAACTGCATAGCCTTTGGGCATTACTGACTCGACGAGGACGCTCTTGAGTTTGGCTAGTTGTTCCACGGTGTCGATGTCGCCGATTCCCAAGTGATCCGCCGCGACGTTCAAGACGACGCCGACATCGCACTGATCGAAGCCCAAGCCCGATCGCAAAATTCCGCCTCTAGCCGTTTCCAGCACCGCCACTTCCACCGTGGGATCGGACAAAATCAAATGAGCGCTCTGCGGCCCGGTATTATCTCCGCTTTCGACCAAATAATCGCCGATGTAAGTGCCGTCGGTAGTCGTGTAGCCGGTAATCTGACCTGTCTGCTTGACAATGTGGGCTAGCAGGCGAGTGGTTGTAGTTTTGCCGTTGGTTCCCGTTACCGCTAAAATCGGCACCCGGCTGGGTTGAGGCGAGGGGAAGAGCATATCGAAGACAGCGCCGGCGACGTTGCGGGGCAAACCCTGACTCGGGGCGACGTGCATTCTGAAACCCGGTGCTGCGTTGACTTCGACGATGACTCCGTTCGTATCGCGCAGGGGTTGGGAAATATCGTCTGTTACTACGTCAATGCCGGCGATGTCCAAGCCGATGATTTTGGCGACTCGGGAAAATAGCCAGACGTTTTCTGGGTGGATTTCGTCGGTGCGATCGACTGCAATGCCACCGGTACTGAGGTTTGCTGTCGCGCGCAAGAATACTCTTTCGCCGGCCGGCAATACCGAGTCCATCGCGTAGCCTTGTTTTTGCAGCAAATCGAGGGTCAATTTGTCGATCGTAATTCGGGTGAGCACGTTGTCGTGTCCGTCTCCCCGCTGCGGATCGCGGTTTACTTCTTCAACGAGCTGTTCTACTGTAGACTTGCCATCTCCCACAACGTTAGCGGGGACTCGTTCGGCGACTGCTACGACTTGTCCGTTGACTACTAATACTCTGTGGTCGCGGCCGGTGTAGTAGCGCTCGACAATCACACTCTTGGTTTTTGATGCGTTGCTGGCTAAATCGTAGGCTTCTTCTGCTACTTCCCAGGAGTTGATGTCGATCGTAATTCCGCGGCCGTGGTTGCCGTCTAGCGGTTTGAGGACGATCGGATAACCGCCCACATCTTCGATCGCTCCTTCCAGTTCGTCCAAATAATTAATCACCGTCCCTCTTGGAACCGGTACGCCAGCAGCCCCGAGGATATTTTTGGTACCTTCCTTATCACAGGCTAGTTCTACCCCCAAAACTCCCGTGCGGTTGCTGAGAGTTGCCTGAATCCGCTTTTGGTGCACCCCGTAACCGAGCTGAATCATAAACCGGGCGCTCAAAGGTATCCAGGGAATGCCCCGCGCTTCTGCTTCCTTGATCAGTGTTTCGGTACTCGGGCCCAGGGCCGCCGACAAAGCAAACTCTCTGAGATCTCTCAAATCTTGGGCTAATTCCGCTGCTGGATAGCTTCCAGTATCGGCAATGCTCTGGCACATCCGCACGCCCGCCCGGGTGGCATAGCGACCTGCTTGTTCGTTTTGATACTCGATTACTACCTGGTAAATGCCTGGTGTGGCAGTTTCGCGGGTGCGACCGAACCCGACCGGCATTCCTGCCATTTCCTGAAGTTCTAGGGCTACGTGTTCGATGACGTGTCCCATCATTGTGCCTTCTCTGACCCGTTGCAGGAAGCCTCCCTGATGGCCGGGGGAACAGTGATGGTCGTCCAAACTCGGGAGTGTGGCGGTCAACCCTTCGTAGAAGCCAGGAATTTCAGATGTGGTTTTATCTGCCAACTCCTCTAAATCCAGACGCATGAGGACGAGTTTGTGGCGTCTGATGCTCCAGTAGTTGGGGCCGCGTAACGTCTGGATTTTAAGTATTTTCATGACTGTCAGAGGGGTATGGGTCGCTAAATCTTATAGGTAATTGCAGCATTTATTCAATTTGGAGCTAGATTGCTCGATCGACTGTTCGCTGTGAACAGTTTTGCATTGAATTTCCAGTTATAGGCCGCCAGCGAAAGAAAATTAATGCCCCAGCGATCGGCTAGAAACAAGTGCAGGTAAAGGGCAGGAACCAACTAGAAGCCAGAAGGTAGAATAAGAGTGTGATTCTACCTTCTGGTGTCAGCGCGTGGCTGCTTTGGAATACATCCTTCTGTTGTATCTTTGATTGGGCCCAAATGCCGCATACTTTCTGCCCGATCGATGACTCTGATATCCTGCGTTAGTTTGCTGTGCGGCATTCCAAAGGCCAGCCAGACTCGGAACAGGCTGCCGATGGCATTGGTTTGCCTAGGGGCATATTGTAGCAATCTCCGTGACACAAGACGTGCAAGCGCATATTGAACAGACTTAAGGGTTCTGTCGCTGCTACCATTGCCTCGTTGGTATAAAAACTTTCCCTAGAATCAACAATAGTCACCGTGCCTTTACCTAGAACCTTCATAGTATCGTCTCCCTCAAACAAAGCGCAGGTATCTTCGTCAATACCAATAGCGAGGCGATCGGGATGACAAGCCACAGCCGACAACAAGCGAGCCATGCGGTTACGATTGTGAAAATGCTGGTCTACGATGATATTGGGAATAATGTTAAGTCCGTTTGCCATGTCTACCAAAGAGCGGTTGGGTGACGCGCCGCTTCCGCCACCTGCAATCATGTGATATCCCATTACCGCAGCACCCGCACTGGTGCCGGCGAGGGTAATCTTACCCGAGAGAGTATATTCGCGAATTTTTTCCATCAGCGGAGTGTCGGCCAGCAGCCCGCAGAGCCGCAGTTGGTCGCCACCTGTGATGAATACGCCCGTACAGTCTTCCAAGTAATCTTTCCAGACGGGGTTTTCGCCTTGTTCGCGTTCGCGGATGTCAATGACTTTGACGGCACTCACGCCCATTTCGTCAAATATGGTGCGATAGCGGTTGCTAATTCCTTCGGGATCTCGGGAAGCGCAGGGAACGATCGCCAGCCGAGCGTTTGTACCCCCAGCACGGCAAAAAAAGGTATTCAGAATCTCTCGCCCGTGAACCTTGTCTTCGGCTCCTCCGATGACCATAATCGAGGTTTTCGTGCGCTGGGAAAGATTGTGTTCTAGGGCTTGAGATGTCAACTGCTGCATGGTGTGTCTTCCTCTGTGAGATGTGAAATTAAATTTTGCCGTGCCTGTGAGTACAATGGGGCTTTTTAAGAGTAAATATTTTTTGGTGCGAGTAAGGTGCGATCGCGCGATCGCGCAGTTGTTTAAGGGCGATTTTACACAAGTCACCGTCCTGAGAACAGATGATTGTTGTACAAAATCGGCTCGCGGACAAAGGAAGAGAATTTAAGTGGCAAAAATTCTCAGAAATTATAAGAAATTATAAAGAATAAAGCAATTACTGAAAACCGATCGGCCTCTCCGGGTCAAACTAGAGGTGATGTATCAATAAATTCCAATAATTGTGCGATTTGACGTAGTTACCCTGTTTCCAGAATTTTTCCTGGCTCCCCTAGCATCGGGACTCATGGGCAAAGCCTTAGCTAAAAATATTGCTGAGGTAAATTTTGTCAATCCCCGCCATTTTACCACAGACAAGCACCAGCGAGTCGATGACGAACCTTACGGGGGCGGAGTGGGGATGCTGATGAAGCCGGAACCAATTTTTGCTGCGGTGGAATCGCTACCGGTTTTGCCGAGACGGGAGGTGATTTTGCTGACTCCCCAGGGCGAACCGATGCAGCAGCCGATGTTTCGGGAGTTCGCCACCGGGTGCGATCAGTTGGTGTTGATTTGCGGCCATTATGAGGGTGTGGACGATCGAGTGCTGCACTTGGTAACTCGCGAGGTGTCTCTAGGCGATTTTGTGCTCACAGGCGGGGAAATTCCGGCTTTGGCTTTGATTAATGGGGTTTTGCGATTGTTGCGGGGAACCGTGGCCAAGGAAGATTCGCTGAAATTTGAGAGTTTTGAAGACGGACTTTTGGACTATCCGCAGTACACTAGGCCGGCCGATTTTCGGGGATTGAAGGTACCCGACGTGTTGCTGTCTGGTAATCACGCAGAAATTGCTCGCTGGCGCAAGGAACAGCAAATTGAAAGAACTCGATCGCGCCGCCCGGATTTGCTAGCGGATTAATTAACTGTAGGCTGTGGGCTGTGGGCTGTTGACGTTCTTGATTTAACACTGGATTTTTTCCCAGAGAATTTATGCTAAAAAATCAACTTTTGTGCTGTTGGGCGATCGGCTTTTTGCTCGCGGGTGAAGTTACTGTAAATTTAACTCCCAGCAGCGGTGGCAAATGGTTAAATATTAACCAGGAAGCTTTGGCAAGAAGCAGCGGCGGCAGCAGTGGAGGAAGTAGTGGCGGGCGATCGAGTTCTTCTAGTTCTTCTTCTAGTTCTTCTTCCAGTTCCAGCCGTCCTAGCAATACCTCGCCTAATTCTTCTAGTTCTTCTAGTTCCAGTAACAGCAGATCGAATAGTGCTGCTAGTTCCAATCCCAGCCGCCCCAGCAACAGCAGCAACACTGGCGGAAGAGTTCGCAGCGGCTCTTTTGACAAGCCCGCCGCACCTGCACCTGTCGCCGCACCTAACCCTCCGATTCCGCCACAATCTAGCAATAACAGAACTGTAATTATCCAGCAGCGCACCTATAATTCAGGGCCGAGTTATGTAGTTCCTTATAATTCCGGTAACAGTCAGCAAAACACAGGTTCAAATCAACAACCAGCCGTCAATCCAGCACCAGTTACCACTAATAATAATTCGGGCGACAGCGATCCCAATTCGCCAACTTCAGACAATCCAGATAACAGTCAGCCAAATATAGGTTCAGAGCAACAACCAGCAGTCAATGCACCAGCACCAATTACCACTGACAATAACTCGAATAACCCTCCGAGTTCGGAATCTGATGATGATTGGAAAATTGTAGTGTTTTGGCTGTTTGTTGCTGGAGGTTGCGTTGCGTTAATTGCTTACTGTATTTACTATTATCGACAACACCCTGCCAAAGAATCTAAAAAACAAATTTTTGCGGTCACTAAGTTGCAAATTGCCATGTTGGCAGAAGCTCGCGAAGTTCCCAGTCAGCTAACTGAACTAACGTTAAGTTCTGACATAAAAAATGCTAATCAACGTGCGGAATTTTTGCAAGAAGCTGTTTTGATTGTTTTGCGAAATCGAGAAAAGTGGACTCACGTTTGTGCGAATTCCCAGATAGTCGAAAGTCGAGAACAAGCAACGCAAATATTCAATCAAATTTCGATGCAAGAACGCAGCAAATTAAGTGTGGAAACTTTGAGTATGGTGAATGGCGATATCCGTCGCAGACAGTCTGTTAGTGCTGGCGATGAAGAGCCTGGAGAGTATATTACAGTCACGTTTTTGATAGGGACAGAGAATAGCAGACCGCTGTTTGGAGACATTCGCGATGTTGCGAAGTTGAAAGCAGTGTTAGAAAAATCGGCGGCGACTCCTGCTGAGAATCTGCTGGTTTTAGAGGTGATTTGGAGTCCGCAGCAGGAAACGGATAGTTTGACGGGCGATGATTTGTTGGGTGCTTATCCAGATTTGATTCGGGTTGCTTAGACTAGCATTGCATAAATCTTTGATTGATAGATAGACCGCAGCTTAAAGTAGTCGTAGGGTGTGTCGCCACGAACAATTCCTAGTTACATATCGACCATTTAAGAGCGACGCACCTGACCACAATAGTTTTACAAACAAACACAACTTTATTTATTGTGTAGCAATCTTTTGTCAAAATGATATAAGGTGCAAGCTACGCACCATACAAAACCTAAGTCCTGCCTGATTAATTTATGCTAAACTTATGCCGAATCTTTACATAATTGGTGGCGCTAACGGTTCCGGCAAAACCACCGCATCAATGAGTTTATTGCCCAATTTTCTCGACTGTTTTGAATATGTCAATGCAGACGCGATTGCGGCTGCACTTTCGCCATTCAATCCCGAGTCGGTAGCGATTACCGCCGGACGAATCATGCTAGAAAGACTGCAAACACTATCTAATTCTGGAACTGATTTTGCTTTTGAGACTACTCTAGCAGCCCGTAGCTTTGCAACTTTTCTCAGAAGTTGTAAAACAAAAGATTATACAATTAACCTAATTTACTTTTGGTTGCGATCGCCCGAACTGGCCGTAGCAAGAGTAGCCCGACGGGTAGCTAGCGGCGGTCATTCTATCCCAGAAGATGTTATCCGCCGCCGCTATGACAGAGGACTGCGAAATTTGATAGCTCTGTATTTGCCACTGTGCGACAATTGGATTATCTATGACAACTCTCACGAAACGGCTCAGTTAGTAGCAGAAGGGAGTATCGAGGAAGAACAGATAATCTATAATATTGAAAGCTGGAATCAAATAACTCAAAAATAAAATGAAACAATCAAAACCAAGACAACTTTTATCTACAAAGATTAATGTTGGAGTGAAAGCGGCAGTTGCAGCAGCTATTGAAAGACACCGCAAATTAGGTGAATCTATTGCTGTGTGGGAAGATGGGAAAGTAGTAATTTTAACAGCCGATCGCATTCCTCCAATATCGCCCGAAACATAAAACAAGTCAGTCGCCCAAAAAACCTACTCATATCCACACAGACTATGACATAATACTCTACTGTCTGCTTTTTAGCCACCTAAAATTCACCAAAAAGAATTGGTTTAAAGCCCAAACCCCGATCTGGAAAAATTAAAATCAGATTATTCATTACTCCAATCCTCGGACTTCTAGGTAAAGGTGGCCCCTCCGAAGTCAACTGTCAACTGTCAACTGTCAACTGTCAACTGAATGACATGAACATCCGCATCGGTAACGGTTACGACATTCACTGCTTAGTTCCAGAACGCCCCTTGATCCTCGGTGGCGTCCACATTCCCCACGAATTAGGCTTATTAGGACACAGCGACGCAGACGTACTCACCCACGCGATTATGGACGCGATGCTGGGAGCTCTGTGTTTGGGAGATATCGGCCTGTATTTCCCGCCAACTGACCCAAAATGGAAAGGTGCAGACAGTCTCGTGTTGCTGGCACAAGTCAATCAGTTAATATTAGATAAAGGCTGGGAAATTGGCAATATTGACTCGGTGGTTGTGGCCGAACGTCCGAAGCTGAAACCGCATATTAAGCAAATGTGCGATCGCCTTTCTGCTGTCCTACAATTAAAACCAGACCAAGTTGCCATCAAAGCTACTACCAACGAAAAGTTAGGGCCCGTGGGGAGAGAGGAAGGAATTGCAGCCTATGCTGTAGTTTTGTTAATGCTAAAATAGTTGTCAGGTTATGACAATTTTCCGCTAATTTAGGAGTCAAATCTATGCTTGCCGAAAACTTGAAAATCGAAACCCCAATCGACGTTGACATCATCGCTCTCGATAAGGACGATCGGGTAGTCGTGCTGATTGAAGTCAAAATTATTCAAGCTCAAGAAACAGCAGCCAAGCAGAAGATTACCGATCGCATGATATCTTGGATGAAAGCTGCCTTGGCAAAAATGTCCGAAGAACGCACACTCATTCCTTATGCCATGTTTGTTGACACCGAACAAATTCTGATTTTCAAATGGGACGGAGTAAATTTATCTGAACCTGTTTGTTCTCTAAACACTGGTGAGATACTTCGCAATTATGAGCCGGAATTTCACAACAAGCGGATATTTAAGCGATACCTAACAAGATTGATTGAAGCATGGCTGCGCGACTTAGCTTATAATTGGAAGTCTGAGATTCCAACTGCGTCAGAACAGATAGAACAAATCGGTTTGCTGCCACTGCTAGCAGGTGGAACGACAAAATCAGGAGTAGAAATTGGTGGCAATTTTATATATCGAGACTAACTTTTTGATGAGCATTGCTACAGGACGCGACCCTGATGCTAACAACTTGTTGTTAAGTGTACCGACATCAGTCAACATAGCAATACCAGATATTTGCTGCATGGAAGCACTATCAGCTTTAGAAGACGAGATCAAGCGACGCAACCGTTTTTTCGGTGAAATGCAAAAACAAATCAGTCAGCTAAAGCGAGATAAAACTTCACCATCTGCCCAGTCTCTTGTCTTCCACTTAGAGGAAGCCCTCACCGAGAATGAGGGGCTGCTCAATGATATTAATGCACGTCTTTTTAATGCTCTTGATTTGTTGGTTGCCAAGGTAGAAATGATCCAATTAACAGCGCAAATACTTCGAGAAAATTTGGATTCAATTTTTATTGAAGAAGACCCGACAGACAATTTAATTCTCAACTGCATTTTGAACCATGCACACTTACAACCTAATCAAGTTAAGGTATTTTTGAGCAATAATACAAAGGAATTTGGTCTGCCATCAGTTCAAGATGCTTTGCGGGAAGTAGGGATAACCAAGTATTTTTCGCGTACTGAAGACTTTCTAGGGTGGTTGCAATCTCAGTCGTAGTTGGACGGAAATGGTATATTTAAAAGCTATGAAAAATTCTACGATGTTATATTCAAAACTACGATCGCTCTTGATTTTACTGGCGGTAATTGCCGCGATAACTCTGTCTGCGTGCACTCCAGCCCGATCGACTAACTTAGCAAACAGACTCGTCGTTCCCACCCCCAGCGGCCCGGCTACGTTTAACTACCCGCTAAATCAGTCTGCATACAGCGTGTTTGGCTATATGTACGAGGGATTGCTCAACGAAAACGGGGTGACATCGAAACTAGAACCCGGTTTAGCTGAATCCTGGGAAGTTTCTAAAGATGGCAAAAAGATTGTCTTCACCCTGCGAGAAGGATTGAAATGGTCGGACGGCGAACCGATGACAACTGATGATATTATATTCAGCTATGAAAAGATTTATTTCAATGAAAAAATTCCTAGCGGCTTGAAAGATAATCTGAGAGTTGGCATCAGCCGTCAATTACCAAAACTCAAAAAAATTGACAGCCGCCGCATTGAATTTTCAGTGCCAGAACCTTTTGCTCCTTTTATTAGATTTGCTGGGGGAATACCGATTTTACCAGCTCATATCTTGCAGGAAGCTGCCACCCAGACAGAGGCAGACGGCAAGCCTAAATTCCTGTCTGCTTGGGGTACGGATACTGACCCCAAAAAAATTGTCGGTAACGGCCAATACCGAATGCTGAGCTATACTCCCAACCAGCGCGTTGTTTTGGAACGAAATCCCTATTTTTGGCGCAAAGATACAGAGAATAACAGTCAACCTTACATCCAGCAAATTGTTTGGCAAATTATCGAAAATACTGACAATCAACTGCTGAATTTTCGATCGGGCGATTTGGATACTCTGGACGTGCAGCCGGAGGTGTTTCCGCTGCTGAAACGGGAGGAAAAACGCGGCAAATATACGATATTCAACGGCGGCCCAGACACTGGCAGCGTGTTTATGTGTTTCAATCTGAATAAGGGGCGTAACGCTCAAAATCAGCCGTTTGTAGACCCGATTAAGTCTAAGTGGTTTTTGAGTAAGGAGTTTCGACAGGCGATCGCCTATGGCATGAACCGCGACGCCATGACTAACAATATCTATCGCGGGCTGGGCGCACCACTACATTCGCCGATACCCGCGCAAAGTCCGTTCTACTTGTCTCCAGAACAGGGATTAAAAACTTACAGTTACAATCTGGAAAAAGCGAAAGAGTTACTGTTAAGTGCAGGATTCAAGTATAATAGTAACGGCGAATTGTTGGATGCTGAGGGCAACAAAGTGCGGTTTACTTTGTTGATGGCCGCAGGCAAAAAAGTGCGGGAGCAAATGGGAACGCAAATTAAGCAAGATTTGGGTAAACTGGGGATGGAAGTTGATACGCAGTTCCTGAGTTTTAACACTTATGTGGAAAAGCTGCGCCTGACTAAAAATTGGGATACTTACCTCGGCGGTTTTACCGGAGGTACTGAACCGCACAGCGGTTACAATATTTGGTCAGTCAAGGGGACTTTGCACAGTTTCAACCAGGGCCCGCAAGCTGGAGAACCGCCGATTAAAGGTCGGGAAGTTTACGACTGGGAGCAGAAAATTGATGACTTGTATGTGAAGGCTTCTCAGGAGCTTGACGAGGCGAAGCGCAAGGAACTGTATGGGGAGACGCAGCGGATTATCGCGGAACAAGTGCCTTTTATTTATATGGTGAATCCGCTGACTTTTGAGGCGGTGCGCGATCGCGTTTCGGGAATTCGCTATAGTGCTCTCGGCGGTGCTTTCTGGAATTTGTACGAGCTGAAAATTGCAGAATAGTCATTATTGGTTCGTAGTAAGGACTTTAGTCCTCAGAAAGAAGGACTGAAGTCCTTACTACGAACCAATCTTAAGTAGTGAGGACTTTAGTCCTCAGAAAGAAGGACTGAAGTCCTTACTAGGAACCCATCTTAAGTGTTGTTTGAACCCAGAAGATATCATTAGTTCATGGAACCTGAAATTTTACAGAAGTTACTCGAATCTGTGGCGGCGGGCGATGTTAGCCCGATCGCAGCTTTGGACAAATTAAAGCATTTTGACTTTGAACAAGTCGGCGATTTTGCCAAAATTGACCACCACCGCACCTTAAGAACCGGTTTTCCCGAAGTCATCTGGGGCCCCGGAAAAACGCCAGACCAAATTGTTGAGATTATCGGGGCGATGCGCGGCCGAAATCCTGCGGTGATGGCGACGCGAATTGAACCAGAGGTTTTTGAGCAATTACAGCAAAAAATACCCGACTTGTGCTACTACCAAACAGCTCGAATTTGTGCAATTTCTGATAAATTCCCAACTCCCCAGCGTCCGGGTACAGTGACTATTATCAGTGCAGGAACAGCGGATTTGCCTGTGGCGGAAGAGGCTGCTGTGACTGCGGAACTTTGCGGTTTTGGGGTGCGGCGTTTGTGGGATGTGGGAGTTGCTGGGATTCACCGCTTGCTAAGTAATCGCCACGTAATTGATGATGCTGATGTGTTGATTGCGGTTGCGGGTATGGAAGGTGCCTTGGCGAGTGTGGTTGCAGGTTTGGCGGATTGTCCGGTGATTGCTGTGCCGACAAGTGTAGGTTACGGCGCGAGTTTTGGCGGGATTGCTCCTCTTTTAACTATGCTCAATTCTTGTGCGGCTGGTGTGGGTGTGGTTAATATTGATAATGGGTTTGGGGCGGCGATTTTGGCTTGTCAAATTCTCAGAACTTCTGCCAAAGTGGGGAGAATAGGAGAGGGCGAATAGAAGAAAGACCGGGCGGTTAAAATTGCGTTATTTTCTTCAGTCCGCGGAGGCGGACTTAGTTTGTGTAGACGCGGTTTCAACCGCCGTCTTATTTTTCGTCCCAACAGATGGGAACTAAAGAATACAGGCGGTATGATTCAAAGGGATTTGATATTACTTACCAGCCAGCCAAATCGGATAACCCGAAGAATCCTCAGCTTTCAACTTTTGCGCCTGATAACTTTTGCTCGTCCAATTAGCTACTGTTTCCAGACTTTCGGTCAAAAAACCTTCGCTACCAAACGCTTCAAATCCCAAAGTCCACGACGCAGTGCCGTTAACATTTAACTGAGTAATTTCTACAATGCAGCCTTGGGGAATTGGGGCTTCGACAGGCACAGACATTAGCGCACCAGGGGCAGAAACTTGGTAAAGACGCTGGGCTCGCTTTTTTTTCACCCTCACCCACTTTCCTGTCGCGATTATATCCGCCGGTACTGGCGCCATCGTGTCGGCACATATCCACTTCAGCCATTTCTCGGCTTTGCCTTCCCAGCGGTTGCCGAACTGCATCACCCCCAATTCTTCCTGCCGCCACTTTACTTGTAAATTTTTCCCGCGCAGTTTTACTCCCAAGTAGTCGCAACTAGGTATCAGCAAATATAAATCTTCTCGCTCTTCAGGCGGGGATAGATACCCGCCCAGACTCTCGCTTCCAAACCATTGCCCGATCGGTTTTGGCAGCGCACCGCTATAAAACCACCGCATTTCCAGACTGGCCCGCATAAATTTTTCCTCCATTCTTCCACTATTTTCGTCAAACCCAGACTGGGATTTGCCACACCATCGATTTTTGCGCCTCTCAACTCTATCCTCCCCCCTCCGGGGCCGTGAGTCTACTGTCTACAGTCATGCCATTGGAGATTTAAGATTTGAGATTTTAGGTTGGGAATTACTTATTCTATAGGGGTTTCGAGCTTGTCAGCCCGTTGGATTTTTGGGGGAAACTGGTATCTGAGTCGCGACTTTGAAAAAAAAACTCATAATCCTTTACATCTCTTCATAAGTCTGTTACATTAGTTTACATTACACCAAAAACAACTTAGGACACTGACATGGCTGACAGAGGCTTACTACTTGACAACGACGGTAAAATGAACAATTTTGCGATCGAGCCCAAAGTATACATTGACGATGAAGCCCGCACAGGCTTTACACCCTACGCAGAACGCTTGAACGGCCGACTTGCCATGATTGGTTTTGTTTCTCTCTTGGCTTTAGAAGTTTCTACCAAGCACGGACTGATTAGCTGGCTAACTAACCTGTAATAACTTTGTTTAAAATTAAACTGTACGGCTATGGCTTGCCAACAATACACAATTGGCGATCCATAGCTTAACTATTTTTGCAAGGTTTGATGAGACAATTTAAATTAAATATTTTAGTGTTACGGTACTTGTAAAAATAATGCTCAAACGAATTGCAGCAATACTTCTGGTGGTTTTCTCTCTCAGCTTGACCGGTTGTGTCTCTGTAGCTACCGGACTCAAAAGCTACGTTGATACTGGCGACGGCTATCAATTTCTTTATCCTAACGGCTGGTTGCCGATCGCAGTTTCTAACGGGCCCGATGTGGTGTTCCGCGATTTGATCCAGCAAACCGAGAATGTCAGCGTGGTCATCAGTCCAGTGGCTGGGAACAAAACTCTCGCAGATTTGGGCACGCCAACGGATGTGGGATACAAGCTTAGCAAAAGTGCGTTAGCGAAGCCCTCGAAGAGGATCGCCCCGGCTGATTCCGGCCGCGAAGCTGAATTAGTCAATGCAGAAAGTCGGGAATCGCGATCGAAAAACTATTACATTTTAGAATACGCCGTCAAACTCCCAAACCAACAACGGCACAACTTAGCTAGCGTAGCAGTCAGCCGTGGCAAACTATTTACCCTGAACGTTTCCACTACCGAAGAACGCTGGCCGAAAGTCAAAGAAGCTTTTGAGAAAGTTGTTAAATCTTTCTCTGTTTATTAGGGTTAAAAAGTAATTTGACAGTGGGCATTGGGCATTGGGCATTGGGCATTGGGCATTGGTCATTGGAGGTAGAGCCTGGAAGGTTATTGGTAACAAATAACTAATGACAAATAATAACTGTCAACTGTCAACTGTCAACTGTCAACTGTCAACTGTCAACTGACTTCTTAACTTATGAAAACTCCAACTTTTGTATTAGCCTCAGCTTCTCCCGCGCGCCGCAGCCTGCTAAGCAATGCAGGCATTCAAGCTGTGATTTGCCCCAGCGACTTTGATGAAGGGCAAATAAAAATGAGGGATGCTACTAAATTAGTGCAGGTTTTAGCAGAAGGAAAAGCTGACGCTGTAGCTAGTTTTTTGCTGGCTAATTCTCACCCGCAAATCCCCAATCCCAAATCGTGTGTAGTGTTAGGATGCGATTCAATTTTGGTCATTGATGGTGAAATTCACGGCAAACCCAAGGATGCCGACGAAGCAATCTCGCGCTGGCAAAAAATGCGCGGTAAAGTTGGCGAACTTTATACGGGTCATGCTTTAATTGATACGAGATTTGATAGCTTTGATGTGGCAATGGATCGATCGCTCATTCGCTGTCAAGTTACAAAAGTTTATTTTGCGGAAGTTACCTCGCGTCAAATTGCTGCTTATGTCGCTACGGGAGAACCTCTCGCCTGTGCTGGCTGTTTTGCACTCGAAGGCAAAGGCGGCTTTTTTGTGGAAAAAATCGAAGGTTGTCATACCAATGTGATTGGTTTGAGTTTGCCTTTGCTGCGGCAAATGCTCCGCGAAATGGGATATGATGTGGCAGATTTTTGGCAATCTTAAACGGAACTTACCCCCTGTCGCGGTAGTTAGGCAGTCTAAATCGTTTGCTGTATATACGATAGAAGCATTTATTTGTCAAAAATAAGTAGTCATGTATGGTTGGCGATGGGAGCATCTCATTTTTGTAAAAAGCGTTTTTTCTTTGAGTGCGAGCTTAAGAGCTCGCGTATTGTACAATACGCGAGCTCTTAAGCTCGCACTATAATAATAAATGCAAAACTGAGATGCTCCCTTGGCGATCGCCCAAAAATTTAGTAAAATATCGCTTTTTTTATGTTCGCGTTGGCTATTTTTAGCATAATCTGATTCTTATAGCCTATTGAATTGAAGAAAAAAACGATGAAAAAGTTAATGCCCTTACTACTGAGTGCCGTATTACTCAGTAACGCTGTTGCTTGTCAGAAGTCAAACGAGCCGATCGGCAAAACTTCTGCTCCGGCTAACCAAAGCAACGCTAGTTCCGGTAAGCTAAAAAATCAGGCAGCGGCCATCCCTGCTGGAACCAGTTTTGATACCATTCTCCAACAAGATTTATCCACGGGTAAAAACCGCAACAACGAGCGTTTTACTCTGCGAGTCAAAGGAGGAGATAAAACTCTTAAAGATGCCGTGATTCAGGGACATCTGGAAGATGTCGTCAAAGCAGCTAAAGGCAAAAAAGCGAGTTTGCATCTAGTTTTTGATGACATTAAACTCGCAAATGGTGCAGCCGCTCCCCTTGATGTTACCTTAGTAAATACTCAGGTAGAAACCAAAACCAAAGGCAAGTTTGTTCAGAATGCTGGCATTATTTTAGCTGGAGCAGTGGCCGGTAAATTCGTTGGTGATAAAGCGAAATTCAAGCATGGTACTTTAGCTGGGGGTGCAGCAGCAACGGCTTATGTCTTGTCTAGTCCTGGTGGTGAAGTTGTCCTTAAAAAAGGAACCAATGTTAAGCTGAAACTTAAAAAGCCTCTCGATACGAGTCCATAAAAACCTGGTTTCTGACCACCCGTAATCTAAGAAACCGGGTTTTTTTGAGTTTCTACGCTGTCACCAACAATTTTCGTAAAAACCCGGTTTCTGGGCACTCGCGACCATCTAATAAACCGGGTTTTTTTCACAAATCCTATCCAAGGGCGATCGCACTATCAGACACAGAGGTAAATTGAAGTTGACTCGGCGAAACATCTTTCACCAAGCCCAAGATATTGCCGGTGCTAGCTTCCCGAATCACCGTCGCCTTAGTATCCAGAAATCTAAAATCAGCAGTTTGAATCGTTCCCGGAGGAACAGGGCCACTGCTCGCGTAATCTCTCGCATCACCAATTGTTAAAAACTTTTCCGTTAAAACAATATCATTTCGCGTCAGTCCTCCCGCCAATCCGATTACATCACCTTGCGCTGGATTGTAGTCAAGAATAAAATCCGCAGGCACTTGCTCTACGTTAGCAGGAAAAGTCCCAGCAGGACGTGGTTGATCGGAACCAATTTCACGCGAAGTTGCTCCAGCTTCTCTCCGGAGGACAAACAAATCTGCACCTTCTCCTCCCCAAAGTCTGTCAATTCCAGCATCACCGATTAGAGTATCGTTGCCACTTTCTCCTACTAAAGCATCACTGCCTTGGCCACCTCTAACAAAGTCATTTCCCGTGCCTCCATAGGCGTAATCATTGCCTTGATTGCCGCTGAGAATATCGTTGCCACATTCTCCGTACAGTATGTCAAAATCTTGACCGCCGCGAATAGTATCATTGCCACAACCTCCGATTAAAGTATCTGCGCCCCCATTCCCATTCATCAGTTCCGCACCACCGGAACCTCGGACAAAATCGTCGCCTGCTAAGGCTCGCAAACCTCCGGGAGTGTTGCGGAGAATTCCGTTGGCTAATTGAACTGTATCGTTGTTGGGAGTAAGGTCGAAAAAGTTGGGATCGCTAGGATTTGGCAAAGGCCCTGTGAGTAATCTGATGTTTGGTGGATCGGGAATAATTCGATCGGAGTCGATAGCTGAGGCTTTAACTGTTCCGAGATTTGTTTCTAACATTTAAGTTTTCCCTGATTGATTGATATGAACTTTCTAGACAGTCTTATTTTAATAAATGTTCCAATTAACAAATGTGCGTGTATTTGCGGTTAAACAAATTAAATGACTGTCAAAATTACCACAAATATTCAACAAGCACAGCTTATTGACACTTGGATGTAGCCCAAATCCGCAAATATTTTGAACTCTGCGCCAATAATTCTCGGGATCGCGTACTCTATTACCCGTCAGCAGTCAGTGTGGGAGAACCGACAGACTGCCAAATGTCATCAAACCTTGAGCAAAGTCAGGAATCGTTAATATGCAAGACACTGCGATCGAATCTATCAAAGCCAGAGAAATCCTCGACTCCCGCGGCCGCCCTACCATCGAAGCTGAAGTGTATCTAGCCAATGGTGTTGTCGGACTCGCCCAAGTGCCCAGCGGCGCGTCTACAGGCTCTTTTGAAGCCCACGAACTCCGCGACGATGACAAAAAACGTTACGGTGGTAAGGGAGTTTTGAAAGCGGTTGCTAACGTCGAACACAAAATTGCTCCCGCTTTGGCTAATCTGGATGCGATCGACCAACCATTAATCGATCGCACTATGATTGACTTGGACGGTTCCCCCAACAAGTCTAACCTCGGCGCTAATGCCATTCTCGGAGTCTCCCTAGCCACAGCAAAGGCGGCCGCCGAGACTTTACAAATACCCCTTTACCGCTACTTGGGTGGCGCTTTGGCTAACGTTTTACCAGTGCCTTTGATGAACGTCATCAACGGCGGTTCCCACGCCGACAACAACGTAGACATTCAAGAGTTTATGATTGTACCGGTGGGAGCACCTTCTTTTAAGGAAGCTTTGCGCTGGGGTGCAGAAGTATTTGCTAGTCTGGCTAAAGTCTTAAAAGACAAAAATTTGCTGACTGGTGTTGGCGATGAAGGCGGTTTTGCTCCTAATTTGGGTTCCAATCAGGAAGCTTTGGATTTGTTAATGATGGCAATTGAAAAAGCTGGCTACAAACCGGGTGAACAAGTTGCTTTGGCTTTGGATGTTGCTGCTAGCGAATTTTACAAAGATGGGAAGTACACCTATGACGGTGTGGCTCATTCGCCAGCAGAATTAATCGATTATTTGGATGGTTTGGTTGGACAATATCCGATCGTTTCCATTGAAGATGGTTTGCACGAAGACGATTGGGATAGTTGGGTGGCGCTAACTCAGAAAATGGGTAGCAGAGTTCAATTGGTGGGTGACGATTTGTTTGTTACTAATCGCACGCGCTTGCAAAAAGGGATTGATTTGAAAGCTAGCAATTCGATTTTGATTAAGCTGAATCAAATTGGTTCTTTGACTGAGACTTTGGATACGATCGACTTAGGGAAGCGCAACAGCTATCGATCGGTAATCAGCCACCGTTCGGGTGAAACTGAAGATACTACAATTGCTGATTTAGCCGTAGCGACTCGCGCCGGTCAAATCAAGACTGGTTCTCTGTGCCGCAGCGAACGGGTTGCTAAGTATAACCGTTTATTGCGGATTGAGGACGAATTGGGCGATCGGGCAATTTATGCTGGTGCGATCGGTTACGGGCCCAAATAAAATTTGGTAATGGGTAATTGGGAATTGGGAATTGGTGTCAACAACCAGGTCAAACGTAGTCACACATGGCTGTTTACCACCAAGGCTCGATCCCCCCTAGCCCCCCTTGAGAAGCAGGGTGGTTTTATTGTCGGGAAAAGAAATCTGAAACTACCAAAATTATCGCTCAAAGATTGGCTCGCGCTTGGGCGAAGGTACGTAGTTGCGCTTAAGCGCTCTTTCCTAATCTTATAAAGAGCGCTTAAGCGCAACTACGTACCTAATTTGTGTGACGACAATAAAACCACCCTGCCTAGCCCCCCTTGAGAAGGGGGGGACAAGAAGCATTCAAAGTCCCCTTTCTTAAGGGGGATTTAGGGGGATCGAGACTAAGCTACAAACGAGATTTATCAATGGTTTCAAACTTAAGTTGACACTGATCCCCATTACCAATTACCATGCCCCATAATCACGGATAGAAAGCCAATTGAGGTAAACCCAAAGTTTCTTCCCAGCCCATCATCAAGTTCATGCACTGGATGCCTTGACCGGCTTGACCTTTAATTAAATTGTCGATCGCCGACATCACAATTACCCTATCAGTGCGCGGATCTACTTCCACGCCAATGTAACAAAGATTCGTGCCGCAAGCCCATTTAGATTGCGGATAAACCCCAGCCGGTAACACTTTTACCAAAGGAGAATTGCGGTAAAAAGCACTGAAAATGGTGATTAAATCTTCCCGCACCAATCCCGGATCGCGCAAATTTGCGTAAACAGTTGCCAGAATTCCCCGCACCATCGGCATCAGGTGGGGAGTAAATTGGACTTTGATATCTTGTCCCGCTAAATGGCTGCAAACTTGCTCAATTTCTGGGGTGTGGCGGTGGCGGCCTACCCCGTAAGCGCCGATCGAATTGTCAGCTTCTGCCAACAACAGATTAACTTCGGCTTTGCGGCCCCCTCCCGAAGATCCTGATTTGGCGTCGATAATTGCTGTTTCTGGCTCGATCAGACCTTGTTTGAGTAAGGGGGCCAGGGCTAATAAACTAGCAGTGACGTAGCAGCCGGCACAGCCTACTAATTGAGCGTCTTTAATGCGATCGCGATACAATTCTGGCAAACCGTAAACAGCAGTTGCAGCTAAAGCAGAGTCCGATCGCTCGCCACCGTACCAAGCTTTGTAAGTGTCCAGATTTTCAAATCTGTAGTCAGCCGACAAATCCAAAACTTTGCAGCCGCCTTCAATCAGCGTCGGTGCCATTTGGCAAGCTAAACCATTCGGCAGCGACAGAAACACAACTTCACATTTTGCCGCTATTTTATCTAGGTCGATCGCCTCAATAGTCAAATCAATGCAGTTAGTCAGATGCGGATAAAGGCTGGAAAAAGGTTTTCCCGCACTGCTATCCCCGCCTACATACACTACTTCTGCCGCTGGGTGATCCGCCAGCAGCCGCACCAGTTGTACGCCGCCATAACCTGAAGCGCCAACTATGCCTACAGGCACAGGTCTAACATCTCCCATTTTCCTTTATCCCCTCAGCCTTTGAAGTCAAAAACGCTTGAACTTTTGCTGCATTGTAGTACCAAACGCCAACTTTGGTGGTAAATAATTGTGTTGTTTTGTTATTGACGTGGATTTTTGTAAATTTTCCGGTGTTTGACCAAGAATTTCAACGGTGGTACCCGCCACGTGATTTATCCGTGGAATCAATCCCAAATCGAAAATCGAAAATCCTCTCTTCCCCCGAATTTATCCGTGGGCTCAATCTAAAATCTAAAATCTAAAATCTAAAATCGATTGACTCCGCCCAAAAACCAATACAAAGTCCCGCAGGGCTGTGGTGGAGAGGCCAAAATTTCAGACTCGCATTGAATCTTCCAGAGTCAATCTCAAATCTAAAATCTCCTATCTAAAAACGGATGTGCGATCGCCAAAACCCTAAAATTAAGCAACGGATGTGCGATCGTGCTATAAAATCTTACATAAATCTATCCATAAACCGGGGATTAACTTTTTTCGCTCTTTCCTCGAACCTCAAAGCTCAACATCCGTTAAATCCATTACACTCATCCGTTGCCGAATTTCCTATGGGAATAGTTGTAGAAGACGTATCAAAACAGTTTGGCAGTTTCCAAGCACTCGATCGAGTCAGCTTGAAAATTGAATCAGGTTCTCTAGTCGCACTGCTGGGCCCGTCTGGTTCCGGCAAGTCCACCCTGCTGCGACTGATTGCAGGTTTAGAAATGCCCGACTCCGGCAAAATCTGGCTGACAGGTCAAGATGCCACCAATACTAGCGTCCAAGACCGCAAAATTGGATTTGTGTTTCAGCACTACGCGCTATTCAAGCACATGACAGTGCGAAAAAATATTGCTTTCGGCATGGAAATTCAGAAAACTCCACCGACGAAAGTCAAATCCCGCGTAGAAGAATTGTTAAATTTAGTCCAATTGGGAGGATTGGGCGACAGATACCCGTCGCAACTTTCAGGAGGCCAGCGTCAGCGGGTAGCCCTCGCCAGAGCCCTGGCTGTGGAACCAAAAGTGTTACTGCTAGACGAACCTTTTGGAGCTCTCGATGCCAAAGTCCGCAAAGATTTGCGCGCTTGGTTGCGAAGACTCCACGACGAAGTGCACGTTACCACAGTCTTTGTGACGCACGACCAAGAAGAAGCGATGGAAGTTGCCGATCGAATTACAGTAATGAATAAAGGTAAAATCGAACAAGTAGGCACACCCGCAGAAATTTACGACCATCCAGCTAGTGCATTCGTCATGAGTTTTATCGGGCCCGTCAACGTGTTACCCAGCAGTTCGAGAATGTTTCAAGACAACGGCTTTGACTCAGCCAACCCAGAAATTTTCTTGCGCCCTCACGACGTAGTAATTGAAACTACCGAAAATAGTGCAACAGTGCCGGCAAGAATCAGTCGCTTGATTCATTTGGGATGGGAAATTCAGGTGGAATTAACCTTAGATGACGGTCAAGTGCTGAATGCTAATTTGACAAGAGAAAGATTCGATAACTTGCAGTTGCAGCCGCAGCAAAGAGTGTTCGTCAAGCCGAAAGATGCCAAGTCATTTCCACTTTATTATTCTATCTGATATCATATCCTCTGAGAACAACACCATAAAATTGGTTTGTAGTAAGGACTTTAGTCAAGCGTAATGGATGCGGACGGGAGCATCTCATTTTTGTAAAAAGCATTTTTTTTATTATAGTGCGAGCTTAAGAGCTCGCGAGTTGTACAATACGCGAGCTCTTAAGCTCGCACTATATATAAATGCAAAACTGAGATGCTCCCGATGCGGACTCGCATTCCGAACGATCAAACACTCTGATCTCAATTCTTCAAACTAGAGCTAAATTGATATCGGACACAAAAAAATAAGGACACGGCATTGCCGTGTCCCTACTTTTTTATGCTGATAACTGTCGTGCATTTCAATTGCATATTCGGGACGGGCTAGAAGCCCATCCCACAAGACTTGAATTATTTCTTGACATACAGTTTAAATGCACAACAGCTTAGCTGCCCAATTAGTCTTTGATTTTGCTGACAGCCTTTTTGACTTGTTGCTCAAAGGATGTCGCGCTTGTATTAGAAGGATTTTTCATCTTCTCGCTGTCAGCATCTCCCTGAACTTCATTAATCCCTTCATTAGCTTTTTTCTGAGTTTCTTCCAGAGACATCGGGTCTTTCAAAACAGCTTTTTGAGCTTCTTTCTCAATCCCCAAAAGTTGAGCTTCACCTTTGGTGGGGCTGCTGGTAACGGCAAAAGCTGGGAAAGCATTAGAAACAAACATCAATGCACAAAAACAAACAGCTATTAAACTGCGAACTAAACGCTTGACTGGGAGGTTAAAGTTGATAAAAGACATACAAAATTTCTCCGTATTTAGAAGTTTTGATCGTTGAGATTGTTAACAGGCTGAATTTAACTCAATTTCTGCACAATCTTTAACTCAAGTTTGATAAAAGCCACTTGAATCAGCAGTGGCAATCAGTTAATTTGAGCTAATTAATATTTAGCTTAAATAACGGGGTTATGAAATCTTTCTCAGGGAATATTTGGGCTTTGTGTCTTCCGATAGTTGACACTCTCAGGGAGTCAACGCCACTGAGATTCTGCGGACAAAGTAGATTTAGGTAATACCCAAAGTCTAACTCTCGCTGGGAGTCGTCAAAGACCGTCTACCCAGTTGGTTTAAGCTTACACCTAACTTACTGGCTACTTTGATAGAGTCGAGGGAATAATTACTCATTCCCCCTCTCCTTCAAAACCGTACTTGTGACTTTCACCACATACGGCTCCTCAATGACCTGGCTC
>NZ_JAEQDE010000062.1:0-38904 GCF_020737865.1 Microcoleus sp. PH2017_35_SFW_U_B | reverse complement strand
ACAAGGGTATGGCTTTTCTAATTTTGATAATTTTAGAAATCGCGTATTAGCTTGTTTCTTGCATTAGATAAAATTATCACCATAAGTTCTGGAGAGCCAAAACATACAACACAGAGCTAATATCACAAAAGACGTGTTAGGCTGTGAAGATATGGAAAAAGCCTATCGCTACCGATTCTATCCCACCAGCGAGCAAGAAAACCTCTTGCGACGGACAATGGGCTGTACCCGGCTAGTGTACAACAAGGCTTTGACTTACCGCACGGAATCTTGGTACGAACGCCAAGAAAGAGTTGGCTACAGCGAAACTTCCTCTATGCTGACGAACTGGAAGAAAGAGGAAGAACTTGATTTCTTGAATGAAGTTAGCTGCGTACCTCTTCAACAAGGCTTGCGCCACCTTCAGACAGCGTTCACCAACTTCTTTGCAGGACGAGCCAAATATCCTAATTTCAAGAAAAAGCATAACGGTGGCAGTGCTGAATTTACCAAATCTGCCTTCCGCTGGAAAAACGGACAGGTATTTTTGGCTAAATGTAACGAGCCACTACCTATCCGCTGGAGCAAACAAATTCCCCAAGGGTGCATTCCGTCTACGATTACAGTGAAATTAACGCCTGCTGGGCTTTGGTTTGTATCCATATTAGTAGACGACTATAAAATCCAACCATTTCCAAAAACAGATAAAACTATCGGATTGGATGTGGGGATTACGAGTTTGATTGCTACTAGCGACGGCGATAAAATCGCCAATCCCAAACACTTTAAGAGACTTCGCAAAAAGTTAAAAAGAAAGCAAAAAACGTTAGCACGCAAGCAAAAGGGAAGCAACAATCGGGAAAAAGCCCGGAGACAGGTGGCAAAAGTCCACGCACAGATAGTCGATGTGCGTAAAGATTTCTTGCACAAGCTAACGACTCAACTCGTTCGTGAAAACCAAACGATTGTAGTTGAGGATTTGGCTGTCAAGAATATGGTGAAAAACCATAAGTTAGCTCTTGCCATCAGCGATGCTAGTTGGGGTGAATTGATTCGCCAGCTAAGTTACAAATGCGATTGGTACGGGCGTGAATTAATAAAAATAGACCGCTGGTTTCCCAGCTCTAAGCGCTGTGGAAACTGCGGTCACATTGTTGAGAAATTGCCGTTGAATATTCGCGAGTGGGAGTGTCCCAAGTGCGGGACAAACCACGATCGTGACATCAATGCTGCAAAGAACATTTTGGCGGCTGGGCTAGCCGTTTCAGTCTGCGGAGCAACTGTAAGACCCGAAGAGAGTAAGTCTCGGAAGGCTGGTGCTATGAAGCAGAAACCCAATTAGCGATGATTGGGAATCCCCGCACCTTCAGGTCGGGGTGGATGTCAAGTCAGAGTTCTAAACACTAACAGCAACTTTTGATTCTTTTGCAGTCAACTTTTCGTAAGTCGCCCGCATCTTCAATCCCACCAATACTTGGAATAAACCAGTTCCATTGTTGGAACCAGGATATTCGCGGTGTTGGAGTAACAGGTGAGTCAACTCGCCTTCGTATTTCGCAGAAGTCTTGCTCAAGTGGCTTTCGATGTAAATCACTTCTTCGAGATTCTCGAACTGACCGTCTACTTCCAAAATCGAGACTTCGTGGCCGTAGAAAGCATCTGGGCCGTAGTACATCTTAATTCCGGGATAGGAACAAGTCAGTTTGCGGCCGCAAGGAATCCAGTTAATTGTCGAACCTTCGTCAAACAAATACGCAGGTTCAAAGTTGGCGATACCTTCGCGCTGGATCATTTGGACGCGCAGAACCTTCCGTTCTTTGTCATCTTTGATCAAGTTAGTCGGCAATACTTGAATTACCACGTCAGCATATTGCTTTTGTGGGTCGATGTACGCTGTGAAATCTGGTTTGCGAGCATTGATCGCAAACAGCACGTCTTCGTAACGGTGGCCCCGTTCCGCCATGTCGCGCTGGATTTTCCAAGCAATTTTTACTTCGTCGCTGATGTCGAGGTAGACGCTGAAGTCGATGAGATTTCTCACTCGCTCGTCGTAAAGGGGGTGCAACCCCTCAATCACAATCACGTGATTCGGCTCTACCCGCTCAGGAGGATCGAGCAGACCGGTTTCGTGGTTGTAAATCGGCTTGTCTATTCCCCGACCTTCTTTGAGCGCTTTCATTTGCTCGGCCATCAGGTCAAAATTGTTCGCTCTGGGGTCAAGGGCGGTAATCCCTGTTTCCTTGCGTTGCTTGCGATCGAGACAATGATAGTCGTCAAGGCAGATTACAGTCACGAAATCCTCCCCGAACAAATCTGTCAATCGGCGCAAAAAAGTAGATTTTCCGCAGCCGGAGTCTCCGGCAACGCCAATTAAAACCACGCGATCCGGCTTACTGGTCATAGTTTCCCTCTAACAAAATCACTGTTTACTAAGTAACTGAAGTCTAGATTCCAAAAAATTTCAGCCCGCAGGTAGCTACAAGCAGGCTTTCTGCGGGTTTGCTACCCCGAGAGGATCGAGGACTAACCAGCATACAGCAGTCAGTTGACTGCCTGTCCGGGAAGACCCAAGCAATCTTCAAGGCAAGAAATTAATACTAACTTTAGTGGTTAATCTTACCAGAATGCGTCCGCCCCCTACAAGCTCAACGTCATTTAGCTAAATCCTACTTTCAGCAAGACAGCATTTAAATTGTATATTTCTTGAGCCGTATTCCCCTCTCCCCCTCTCCCCCTCTCCCCAAATCAGAACGAGTTATCGGGGCAGATCCCCCGATCGGGTAAAATATTGGCAGTACGCAGACAACAATAGCTATAGGTCAACACCTGAATGCAGCCGGGCGAGACCAAGGGCGGCGATCGGCTAATCGGGAATTAGAGGCAGAGCGATCTCAACTTGACACTCCCGCCTGCGCGGCAATGCCCAAAGATTCGCGCGGGCAAATTAGTCCAGGTGGCCTTAAGAAAAAAGTAAATTGAGTCTAACGTCACATTCTCTTTCTTTATAACTCTGTATCGTGAAGGACAAGCAACAAATGTACAGCCCAAGCATATCTGGTGTAGCGGCCAACTCAGAATCAGGCAGCCGCATCTTTGTTTACGAAGTGGAGGGTATGCGTCAGAGCAAAGCAACTGACGAAACAAATCACCCGATTCGCCGTAGCGGCAGCGTGTTTATCTCCGTGCCTTACGATCGCATGAATCAGGAAATGCGCAGAATTGCTCGCATGGGTGGCAAAATCGTCAGCATCCGCCCCTCAAACGGCGCTCCCGAAACTACTAATGGCAAAGTCGCACCAGAAGCAGGGCTACAGAGTCAGAAATCTGGAGAAAAAACTAAGCCCATGACTCAAGCAAAGGAAAAAGTTCAGGTTCCTGTTAACCTCTACAAACCGGCCAATCCCTATATTGGTAAGTGCATCTCTACAGAAGAAATGGTCAGAGAAGGCGGCGACGGCACAGTTCGTCACGTCACTTTCGACATTTCTGGTGGCAATTTGCACTATCTAGAAGGTCAAAGTATCGGGATTATTCCCGATGGAACCGATAAAAACGGTAAACCTCACAAAATTCGACTTTACTCGATCGCCTCTACCCGTCACGGCGACAACCTCGACGACAAAACTGTCTCTTTGTGCGTTCGCCGGCTGGAGTACAATGACCCGAAAAGTGGCGAAAGAGTATTCGGCGTTTGTTCGACTTTTCTCACAGGTTTGGAACCTGGGGCTGATGTCAAAATCACCGGCCCGGTAGGGAAAGAAATGTTGTTACCCGATGACGAAGATGCCACCGTGATTATGATGGCTACTGGTACGGGTATTGCTCCTTTCCGCGCTTATTTGTGGCGGATGTTTAAAGAAAATAATCCTGGTTACAAGTTCAAAGGTTTAGCTTGGCTGTTCTTTGGAGTTGCTTACACTCCCAACATTCTTTATAAAGAAGAATTGGAGCAATTGCAGCGCGAATTCCCCGATAATTTCCGCTTAACTTATGCGATCAGCCGCGAGCAAAAGACTGCTGACGGCGGTAAGATGTATATTCAAAACCGGATTCAAGAGAACGCAGACCAACTGTGGGAATTGGTTCAAAAGCCGAAAACTCACACTTACATCTGTGGTTTGAAGGGCATGGAAGGCGGCATTGATGAGGGAATGTCTGCTGCATCTAGCAAGCACGGCATTGACTGGGCTGGCTATCAAAAACAGTTGAAGAAAGAGCATCGCTGGCACGTTGAAACTTATTAATGTGTAAAGTGATTTAATCTGATTTGTAGGGCGGGCTTAGGCTTGCCCTATTTTTTTAAGAAAGAGTTTTCAGCCCACATTCCGCAGTTCTGGCTTTGATGATTAAGGTTTTTCATATATTCACTGTATGAAAAACATCTGCGCCTACCTTGTCTACTTTTGGTATCATTATTGTCAGATTTTTGAGATATACAAGAATTTTGAATTTACAGATATTTCCTAATATATTCATTTGTGGAATCTTTGAGCTAATTTGCCATAAATTAGATATCACAATTCCGGCAACATGATTTTTGCCTTGCTAATTATTGGGATTTATTCAACTATATTCTCAGGTTTATTTTCATCCTTATCCATCTTCAACTATTAAAAAATATTCACTGCAAACGTTTCCTAAATAATTCAATATATCCCAATACGGTTTACTTAGAATAGTCCGAAGAGAGGAACGTTAGCTTTCGCGATCCGAAGGAAAGCAATCTCCGTATCTATTTCTCATAGGGTTTTACCCTCAGGGCGGTCTTAAGTAAACGGTATTGCAATATATCCTGTTTTTTGTTAAGTTGCTCACCTGTTCGGCTCCATTTAGATTGACTAAGTGTACGGCTTAAAACATCTGAAATACCGACCGTATTGTCGGTTTATTTGTTGATTTCTTAACCTAATTTCTCATACTAGAGCGTCGGTACAGTAGAATATTTTGACAAAAAGAACGAAATATGTATTATGTAGGGGTTCTCGCATGAGGGCGACAGTAGATCGCGATCGCCAACCATTTTTTTTGTCCTCATGCAACGCCGGACCAAGGTCTACATCAACATACATACTATGCCGAGGAGTGTCAATTTCTTTTACTGAACCGACGCCCTAGTATTCCTAAATAGCCTAAATTTAGGACTGTTATCGCTCCTTCATCACTCTCAGACAGTAAAAATATGACCATAATTTGATAATGCTTATCTAGTATGGCTTTGTGGAGCGATTTTCTAACACCTTCCTTTGTTGGGATCGTTTGGGAAGAGATCCTTTGCTGTCGTGTCTTCGAGAATTTACTCTCATGAAAGTGACGAAAGAGCGTTATGGCTCCTTGAGGATCATTCATGGTTTTTACCTCTTTTATCCTGACTCAATATTTTTTAACCAAAAAAGCCTGAAATGCTTGCTGGATAAATATTTCAGGCTTGAATATTTCAACTTGACAACCATCAATTCTGTTTAAATATCTGCGGAATCTGGGCTATAATTAATGACAACTGTCAACTGTCAACTATCAACTGTCAACTGACTAAACTCCAGCAGCAGTAAAAGCTGCCCAGTGATAAGGATTGGCAAAAGGACAGGGTTTGCGGTTGCGAATTTGCTGTAAAGATGCTTCAGCAATCAGGCGAGAACTTTGTGAAAGCCGATCGAACATTTGCGAAATTTGAGGCTGAAAATCCGCCAGCAACACCTCCAATTCCTCGCCTGTCAAATCCCGCAGCCACCTTTGAGCCTCCGCAAGCGATCGCGCCACATCTCCCACTTGCAATCGAGGAAAACGCCCGAGATTTTCATAAAACTTGCTCGTCAGCAGCAGCGTTGAAACATCATTCACTTTCCACAGGCTGCTGACAACACTAGATGTGCCAGCATACAACAAACCCGCGGACAAACCGACAAAATCTTCAGTACCGCTGACTGAGCCTGCTGCAATTTCGCAAGCCGATAAAGTAACTAAAAAGTATTGCCGACAATCGAAATTAAAAATTTCCTCCAAAGTCATAGTATCATTTCTCACAAATACGCCTGATTTGAGCGGGAAAGCGAAATCAAGCACGCTCAAACAAGCAAAGTGAGCGCATTTTTTCTGCTGCACTTGTCCTATTTTCGCGGATGAATTCCCATCATTTACAGATATCGATCGAGAAAAAGCCTCTTTAATTGCTGGCTTCTGCCGCAAAATTTCTGTACTGGAAAAACACTGGGAAATATTGCCGATTTCCAGGTTGCTGTAAAGCGCATCTCTGCTGAAAGTGGGAACTGCCAACAGGTGCTGCAAATTCGGTCTGTAGCGGCCGATAGCTGCGCTGCGCGCGATTTGTCTCAACCGCAATAGCTGGCAGCTAGGAGCATAGCGAATTCCTCCGGCAAATCGATCGATCAAATAAGCAGGAGGAGGTGAAATTTCCCCAAAGGACGAACTGTGAGAAAAATCCGAACTGTTGTGCGTATCCAACAGATCGAAACCGCTGCGATCGCCGCCATGAGACCTGAAAATTGCCCCGGTGTCCTCCAACCCGTCTCTCACCCCCAAAGGCAAAGCATGGAGCGGCAAAGCGTGCAAAAATCGGTGCGGCACCACAATTAGCCGATCGCAATTTTCCGGAATCAGCGCCACCACTCGATCGATTTCCAACAGCGCGGCCAAGCGTTTGAGGCGAGCCGGGAGATGATTGATCCAGCGACCTTTTTGCTCGGAATAAGCGCTGAGGTACTCTCCGGCCCAAGTTTCGGCAGCTAAAGCATTTCCCGCCGCACAGAGGTGAACGGCGGGATATTCTGCACTCTTCACCACCACAAAAGCCACTACCAAATCCTCCAAACTCGCCCACACCACAGCAGCACAATTGGCATCAGGCAACAATTGGCGAATTTGCTCGAAAGTAATGGGTTCAACTTTGCGAGCTAAGCTGAAGAAAGGGTCGTTTGCCTGCACCTCGCGCGCAATCAACCCATCAAACTGCCGCCACAATTGATTTAAGTGCATAAAATCGGAGTTCGGCATCAGAGAACCGCTGTTCAAACCAGGGCTGTCGCCCTCAGAAATCAAGCTAGTGCTGGGTTCGGGTTGTCGCTGTTGTTGCTGCCGCTGTTCCCTTGCTATTTCCAGTTGCAATGACTCCAACTCGCTGCGTACCGCTGCCGGAATGTCGCCTTTTGGGGTCAGGGGGGATTTAACCAGGAGTTCTACCAAATTCCGATTTTTGTGGCGTTCAGCGTATTCCAGGGCTTTAGCGTAATATTCCGGCTGGCCCGGGCCGAGTTCTAGGCAAACTTGTACGAGGGATTTATAGAGTCCTCTCCAGGTGCTGACTAATTTGGCTTTTGAGTTACTTCCCCGATCGCCCAAATCGGCCGCATCAACCCCAACTTCGCTCCGCAAGAACTCCACAGTATCGACAGCAGTAGTAAAAACGCCGTAGGCGCGCAGCAACTCGCCTCGCCTTCGGTAAGCTTCACCCAAATAAAATAAAATTTGTGCCCAACGGTGGGGATAGGTTTCGCGAGTGTAGATTTGGCCGGCACTGTGATAGCAGGCGATCGCGCTTTCGATGCGAGACGAGTTTTCCGTCTCCGTCAGTTCCGAAAAAGCTCGGCCCAGATAAATTTGCAGCATGGCCCAGCGGTGGGGAGATCCGTGTTTGGTGTAGACTTGGGCTGCATTTTGATAACAGGCGATCGCGCTTTTGAGATTGCGGTTTTTTTCGCCTTTCACGTGTTGGCTGAAAGCGCGTCCGAGGTAGGCACAGAGCATTGCCCAGCGTTCGGGAGTTTTTTGGCGGTTGCAAAAGAGCAAAGCATTTTGATAGCAGGCGATCGCCATTTCCAGATTTTCCGCTTTTTCCCCTTTCACCCGCAGACTGTAGATCCTGCCGAGGTAAGTTTGGATCGAACCCCAGGCTTCGGGAAATTTGATGCGAGTGTAGACTTGCAAAGAATTTTGAAAGCAGGTGAGTGCCATTTCCAGATTTTCGACTCCTTCGCCCTTAATTCGATCGATAAACACCCGGCCCAAATTCCTTTGAGTCGTCGCCCATTGCAGCGGAAAAGCTTCCTTAGTCCGCACTTGCAAAGCTCTCTGGTAGCAGTTGACAGCGTATTCGAGATTTTCTGCCCGATTCCCCCGCAGGAAATCATAGTAAGCATTTGCTAAATTATTTTGAGTCGTCGCCCAGCGCCGGGGAAACATCTTGCGGTTGTAGACTTGCAAGGCATTGTGGTAGCAAACGACTGCCTGTTCGAGATTTTGGGCTTTGTCGCCCCGCAGTCGGCGGCTGTAAGCGCGGCCGAGATTGTTTTGAGTGCTTGCCCAATCTCCTCCGAAACCCTCGCGGTTGCGAACTTGTAGGGCGTTTTGATAGCAGGCGATCGCAATTTCGAGATTTTCGGCCGCATCTCCCCTGAGGCGCTCGCTATAAGCGTTTCCCAGATTGTTTTGCAGCGTCGCCCACTGTTCCGGGTACTGTTCGCGAGTTCGCACTTGCAGGGCATTAGCAAAGCAAGCAATGGCTTGTTCGATATTTTGAGCCTTATCGCCTTTGGGGCGATCGGTATAAGCATTGCCCAGATTATTTTGCATGACTGCCCACTCTTGGGGAAAGTCTTTGCGGGTAAACACCTTAGCCACGGTTTCGTAACCGGCGATTTCGATTTCCAAGTTATTCGCCTTGCTACCGAGGGGAAACCGCCCAATTTTGTTGCTCAGATTGCCAATTAGGGCCGCAATGCGCCTCGCCTCTGATTCTGGGGCAGTAGGGAGTACCAAAGTTGCCCAGCGGCGCAGCAAATCTGCGAAATTCTGGTCGAGTTTGTCTAAATTGTTTCTCAGCAGCGCGTACACGTGCTGCGAATCAGGGTTGCGCGCCACTGCTTGCAATACTTCTGCTAAAAAAGCCAGATATGCTGCCCCGGTTCCGGGCAATTTAGCATTGCTCTTAGCAGATTCTAAGGGTGCGATCGTCCTTTGAAAGAATTTTGCAGCTTTGAGCAAGCTGTCTCGTGTCAGTGCCGGCTCTTCCAAGTAAAGCATTTGCACAAACTCAAAGTCGATCGACTTTGAGTCAGTCCTCAAAATCAAATCTATTCCTGAGTCCACAGGATTTTCCAGCAGCGCTCGGAGCATATTAACATCAGTTTCGCGACGCTGTTCGTCCATCGTGCATTCCGCCGAACTATTAACGATAGGATTGCTGCTTCTGTGCAGCCAATGAAATTAGGAACTGTTTCAATTTGGCTCTCGAACCGGAGGTAGGAGTCTCCGACGGATTATAGACCTTAAAGGATGAAATCAGTTAAACCAGGATTCACAAGTGGCAACAGACAGGCTGATAGCGAGATTAGCACCTACAATCACTAATAGTATTATTGTGCCCGTTGTCTTTAGCCAAATTCCGGTCTAATGCGTCGTCAGTGTTTCGGGGCGGGTTTCACAGACAATATTCGAGTAGAGGATAAAACTCAATTTTATCTTGAGATATTTTTTGTGTCGATCGGGATTCAAAAGCGGTTAAAAATTCCCAACCGGGAGTCTATTAACTTTAAGACTTATCTAGAAGTATTAAAAAAACCCGGTTTTTGCAGCATACACATCGTCACAGCGCAGTGTATTTGCCTAAAAAACTGGTTTCCGGGCAAGTCCTAAACTGGATAAAACCCGCCCCGACAGACTTGCAGCGGGGCGGGTTTACTTTTACCCTGATAGGGACTGATATCATGTCCGGTCGATTACCATAACAAAAACGGTTTGTAGTGCGCCCGAAAGTCCGCTCTGATGCTGCGGACTTCAGTCCGCACTACGAACGCATCTGATTGCGATGATCGAACACGACAGGAGGCTAAGAAACCGGGTTTCTCAGGAATAGCGCCTCTGCATATTGCGCCAGTTGCAGCGCTACAGCTCACAAAAATCAACCCAGTAGATTTTAGTGTACCGCTTGAGAGCGCAACGCTTCCTCAACGGCAAGCAAAGCCCGATCGACTTCAGCAGCAGAAACAATTAGAGGTGGAACAAACCTCAACACCTTCGGCCCGGCGGGAACCAACAGCACACCAGCGGCGATCGCAGATTTAACAATATCAGCCGATGTCAGTGCAATATCAGCCTGCAATTCCAGCCCGACAATCAAGCCCCAGCCCCGCACCTCAGCAATCAAATTCGGATATGCAGCCGCCAGTTGGTTGAGGCCAGCTTTCAACTGTGCTCCGCGCTGTTGGACGTTTTCCAGCAGGTTTTCCCGTTCTAAAGTTTGGCACACGCACAAAGCGACAGCACAAGCAAAAGGATTGCCGCCAAAAGTGCTCGCGTGACTTCCCGGTTCAAACACATCGCAGTGAGACTTGCACAGCATAGCGCCGATCGGAATACCGCCGCCCAATCCCTTCGCAGAGGTAAAGATATCCGGTTCAATCCCGAGATTTTCGTAACCCCAATATTTACCGCTGCGTCCCATCCCGACTTGCACTTCGTCGAGAATTAGCAAAATCCCTTTTTCGTCGCAAATTTCCCGAATCCGTTGGAAATAGGCGATATCTCCGGGACGAACTCCCCCTTCACCTTGCAGCGCTTCCAGCATAATTGCAGCGACTTGGCGTTCATCTTTGTCGAGTTGCTCGATCGCCAGTTCGATCGCACTAATATCATTGTAAGGAACATAGTGAAATCCAGGAACCAACGGACTAAAACCCTTCTGATATTTAGGTTGTCCCGTCGCCGTAATCGTCGCCAAAGTCCGCCCGTGGAAACTAGCAACAGCAGTAATTATGGTCGGATTCGAGATATTTAATTGTTCGTGGGCGTACTTGCGCGCCAGTTTAATCGCCGCTTCATTAGCTTCCGCACCCGAGTTGCAAAAGAAAGCTCTGTCCGCGCAAGAATGATCTACAAGCCACTTTGCCAGCTCGCCCTGTACGGGGATGTAGTAAAGATTAGAAACGTGGTGCAGCGTCTGAATTTGCTGAGTTACCGCTGCCACCATCGCCGGATGGGCGTGTCCCAGAGTGCAGGTAGCAATACCCGCCACAAAATCGAGATATTCGCGGCCCTCGGTATCCCAAACGCGACAGCCGAGGCCTCGTTCCAGGGCGATCGCAAAACGCCCGTAAGTAGTCATTACATAACTGTCGAAGCCCTCAGAACTGAACAAACTGGCTTCGGCTTGCACGCTTGGTTCTTTTAGTAAGGTTTCTGGACTCACGAATCGCTCCTTAACACATAATATGTAGAACTAGATTGTACGGTAAAAATCCAGCTTCGCGTTGCAGGCTGTTAATTTTGTCATAAAATTGTAACAGTAACAGCAATAAATCCCTCACAAATCTACTGATGAGTTATTACATTTCTCCTAACTTTCTCGATAAAGTTGCGGTGCACGTCACTAAGAACTTTTTAAATTTGCCTGGGGTAAGAGTTCCCCTAATTTTGGGAATTCACGGCCGCAAAGGAGAAGGTAAAACATTTCAAGCCGAACTGGTTTTTCGGCGAATGGGCTTTGAACCGGTGATGATATCTGGTGGAGAATTAGAAAGTCCCGATGCCGGAGATCCGGCGCGTTTAATTCGTTTGCGCTACCGCGAAGCTGCGGAGCAAATTCGAGTGCGGGGCGAGATGTGTGCAATTTTTATTAACGATTTGGATGCCGGTGCTGGCAGGTTCGATACTACGACTCAATATACTGTAAATACTCAGATGGTCAATGCCACTCTGATGAATATTGCGGACAATCCCACTAACGTGCAGTTACCGGGAAGTTATGACAGCACGCCACTGCACCGAGTGCCGATTATTGTCACCGGAAATGACTTTGCTACGCTTTACGCGCCGCTGATTCGCGACGGGCGGATGGAAAAGTTTTATTGGGAACCCAGCCGGGATGATAAAATTGGGATTGTCAGCGGAATTTTTGAGTCTGACAATTTGTCACAAACCGAGATAGTGGGTTTGGTAGATAATTTTGCAGATCAGGCGATCGACTTTTTTAGCGCTTTGCGATCGCGCATTTACGACGAACAAATCCGCGAATTCATCCACAAGATAGGAATCGAGCAAGTTTCCAAGCGTTTAGTCAACACTCTGGAAGCACAGCCAGATTTCCCGAACCCTAATTTCAGCCTCGCTCATTTATTAGAAATGGGTAGTTCAATGGTTGGTCAACAAAAGCGGGTACAGGAAATGCGCTTGGTAGATGAATACAACCAATCACGGCTGTTTAACGTTCCTGGAACTGTCAATGTCCCGGCTGTGGCGCCAACACAAAATCAACAAAACGACCCCTCATCGAAATATTATAAGGCTTATGTCGAGCCAACTTCAACTATTAGTAACAGTAAAGCTGCGCGGCTGAGCGGCGAGGTATTGGAACAAGTGCAACAGTTATTAGCAAGGGGCTGCAAAATAGGGATGGAATATGCAGACAATCGCCGATTTAAAACAGGTTCCTGGCAAAGTTGTGCGACAATTAAAACGGCACAGGAAAAAGATGTGGTTGCATCTTTAGAAACTTGCTTGGCGGAACACGGCGGGGAATACGTGCGGCTGATTGGTATCGATCCAAAAGTCAAGCGCCGGGTAGTTGAAACAATTATTCAGCGGCCACAGTAGGCTGTGCTTCGGGGCACCTTACAAATTCAAGAAGACTTGGCGGTTGAAACCGCGTCTATACAAGCAAAACCCGCCTTCGCGGGTTGAAGAGTGGGCAGTTAAAATTATGTTATCCTCTTCAGTCCGCGAAGGCGGACATCGTTTGTGTAGATGCGGTTTCAACCGCCGTCTTATCTAAATTCTGCTGCTAAATTATGCTGCAAAAATTTATCAAAAGTTGTGCGATCGGGCATAGCAACCTGAGCACCCACCTTAGTTGCACACAGAGCACCCGCTGCACAGCCCCACACCACCGCCTCCGACAGCGATCGCCCGCCATCTAACGCCGCAGCCAACCCACCGTTAAAAGCGTCGCCAGCAGCCACTGTGTCGATCGCCCTCACAGCAAAAGCAGGCACAAAAAAGCTCTCATCCGCAGTCACAGCAACCGCCCCGCGATCGCCCAATTTGACAATAACATTCTCGACACCGCGCTGCTGCAACTGTTTGGCTGCCCGAATCGCCGTTTCTGTGTCATTCACCGGAAAACCGAATAACTGTCCAGCTTCCACTTCATTCGGCGTGATGATGTCGATTAGCGGGTAAAGGTCGATCGGCAAATCCCCCGCAGCCGGTGCCGGATCGAGAATCACTCGCACCCCCAATTCACGGGCGACTTTCGCAGCTTTTTGAACAAATTTCAGCGGAATTTCTAACTGTAACAGCAAAGATGTAGCTTCAGACAACACTTTTTTAAGACGTTCTATATCTGCATCACCAACATTATTATTTGCACCCGGAATCACAATAATATTATTTTGACCGCTATCGTCTACGGCAATAATTGCCACACCTGAATGAGTGCTTTTATCTATTAATACATTTTCTGTATTCAAACCATAGGATTGTAAACTTGTCAATAATTCTTCAGCAAATTTATCGTTGCCCACACGCCCGATCAGGTGAGTCGAAGTTCCAAGACGCGACGCTGCTACGGCTTGATTTGCTCCTTTACCGCCGCCGGCAGTGAAAAAATTGCTACCGATGATAGTTTCCCCAGGTTGCGGCAATCTGGGAGTTTTTGCTGCGAGGTCAATGTTGATACTGCCAAATACAATGAGGCTCATGGATTGTTGAATTGGGTAATTGGTAATTAGGTTTGTAGTGAGGACTTCAGTCCTCTGAGTTTAATATTGAATTTGGGCATTGGGAATTGGGAATTGGGAATTGGGAATTGGGAATTGGGAATTGGGAATTGGGAATTGGGAATTGGGAATTGGGAATTGGTAATTGGTAATTGGTAATTGGTAATTGGGAATTGTCATTGGCTTATCTTGCTTATTTCATGATTTTTCCATCTAACTGTCAACTGACAACTGTCAACTGACAACTGTCAACTGTCAACTGTCAACTGTCAACTGTCCCCTGAGACGTGCTAGAACTGGTATGGTCTACATCGGTCAATGCAATGGCTGCACTCACTCTCGATCGCAATCCCTGTGTCCTGCTAGTAGAAACAGACGAAGTTCTCGCCGGACACTTAAGTCTAGACTTAAAATCCTCCGGCTACGAACCAGTAATAGCTTCTAGTATCGCCACAGGCCAACATTTAGCCCATAAATTGCAGCCAGCTTTGATTGTAATCGATCGCATACTTGGCCCTGAATCGGGGCTGTCGCTGTGTTCTCACCTCCGAAGTGGTGGCAATCGGGCGCCAGTGCTATTATTGATCGGTCGCGATACAGTGGACGATCGCGTGGCTTGTCTGGAAGCTGGCGCAGATGATTATTTTCTCAAACCTTACCGCACTGAGGAGTTTATGCAGTTGGTGCGCTTGTATTTGCAGCCGGATAACACCAGCAGCGAACAACTGAGGTTTGGTGATTTAGTTTTGGATTTGGCGTCTAGGCGAGCTCTACGCAACGGACGGGCGATCGACCTGACGATGAAGGAATTTGAACTGCTAAAGTATTTGATGGAACATCCCCGCGACGTTTTGACTCGCGAACAAATTCTAGAGAATGTTTGGGGTTACGACTTTTTGGGTGAGTCGAATGTGATTGAGGTTTACATCCGCTATCTGCGTCTCAAAATTGAAGATGAGGGCGAAAAGCGCTTGATTCAGACTGTGCGCGGTGTTGGTTACGTGATGCGCGAAGCTTGAAGTCAGTTGACAGTTGACAGTTGTCAGTTGACAGTTGTCAGTTGACAGTTGTCAGTTGACAGTTGTCAGTTGACAGTTGTCAGTTGACAGTTGACAGTTGTCAGTTGACAGTTGTCAGTTGACAGTTGTTAAAAAGTCCCATTCCAATTACCAATTCCCAATTCCCAATTACCAATTACCCATTACCAATTACCCATTACCAATTCCCCATTCCCAATCTAAAATCTTTATGAGTTATTTAACTAATTTCCTAAATATTGGGGTAATTATATTTTTGCTTGGATGTTCGCCGGCTTTACCTGTCGCAAATTCTGGTGTTACTGGTACTTTGGCGTCGCAGTCTCCGACGGCGACAACATCCGGTCAAGTTTTGCCTGTTTCTGCTAGAGCTCGGATAGCCGATCGCCAGATCGAACTTGAAGTCGCCAAAACATCCGAACAACAGGCTATGGGTTTAATGTACAGAACTTCTTTGGCCGATGACAGAGGAATGCTGTTTGAGTTTAAACCCGCGCGCTGGGTCAATTTTTGGATGAAAAATTGCAAGATTTCTCTGGATATGATTTTTCTGCGGGATGGAGTCGTGACAGCCATCGCAGCAGAGGCACCTCCTTGTACAGCCGATCCTTGTCCCACCTACGGGCCCGATACTGCTGTCGATCGAGTGATCGAGATCCGGGGCGGCCGGGCTGCTGAACTTGGTGTCAAAGTGGGCGATCGGATTGAAATCGAGTTTTTCCAGTAACACTTCGGACATTTTCAGGGCTTACACATGGGGCTAGAAACCCGGTTTCTAGGTGTATTTCTGGTTCCCAGTCGCAAAATTTAGTAGAAACCCGGTTTCTGAAGTCACTCCCCCTCTCTCCCCTCTCCCCCTCTCTCCCCTCTCCCTTTCCCGCTGAGTTCGGCTTCCAGAAAACCTCAAAAAATTAATAAACTTTACAAAACTTGATAATATCTGTTAAAGTATTAATGTAAGATACAGCACAAAGACCAAAAGATTTGCTACGATGTCAATCTGAGTTCGTCTGGGCTTGAGCTTGTTTGCAGAAGCTGTAGATTGTTAGTTCCAGGTATGAGAGGAGTCAGCGACTCGTTACCAATCCTGAGAGACGATGCTTAGCCGATCGGGCTCCTGGCACGAAAAGAAATTCTCTGGAACTTCTGGCGCCAAACCTGAATCTACTAAACCTGTCGGAAGTAAGATGCTACAAGCCAAATTAAGTGGCAAAGTTAACTTAAGGTAGCAAGGTCGGCTGCGATCGACATATCTGACCAAATATTGCCGAAGTAGATTTGCGGATTCTGCACTTTCGCAGATGAAGTTAAACTCTGAACAACAGTGCAATTAGTTTAGGTAGCAGAATTTCTTCAGATTCGCGTTGCACAATACCGAGGTATTCAGTTTAAGTTCGATCGCGCTCAACAGGCGATCGGGCAGACAGCAGCAAAAGTGCAAAACCTTTCACTTCTGGGGAAAGGTTGGCTTTAGAGTCACACTCAGCAGTAAATTTGGGATTTTCCACAACCGCTAATACTGTTTTAACAGCTATCGACGGCCAAGAGACAGATTTAAAACTGGCTTATTACTAATCAAAAACATCAGGTTCGCATCAGAAAATGGTGTCCTATACATGGAGACAAAATCACATGGCACCCGCTACATACACTAGATTAATTCGATTTTTACAAGAAGATTTGGCAATCTCTCCCGCGTCCATCGCTGTCGCCGAACGTGTTGGCGGTGACGAAAAACGGCAGCGAGATCGAGACCCTAATTCCTTGCCGATGGTTCTGTGGCAGTACGGTTTAGTCACTCTGGAACAATTGGATAAAATCTTTGATTGGTTATCCCAAGCCTATTAAAAGGATTTTAGATTTGAGATAAAACCCAAAATCCAAAATCCTTTAATAACTAAGATTAAGATCCAGCTAACTCTTTCGCAGCAGCGGCGATACCGGCACCAGGAAGGCAGCCTTCATGACCCAATTCTTGCAACACGACTTCCAAAGCGGAAATTGCTGCTAGAATATCGCGATCGCACACAAAGCCCAAATGACCGATGCGGAAGATTTTACCTTTCAAATGGTCTTGTCCGTCGGCGAGAGCAATATCAAACTTCTTTCTCATCAAAGTTCGCACTTTTTGAGCATCTACAGACGCAGGCGGCATAACTGCGGTAATGGCAGGACTGGCGGCATCATCAGCAGCAAATAATGGCAAACCCAAAGCTTTTACAGCGGCGCGAGTAGTTGTCATCAAGCGCTTGTGTCTGGCGAAAACGTTTTCCAATCCTTCGCCTTTCATTATTTGCAGCGATGCTTGCAGCGCAAAAAACATATTGACTGGCGGAGTAAAAGGAGTCGTATTTTTGGCAGCGTCTTTGCTATATTTACCCAAATCTAAATAATAGCGGGGCAGTGTGGCAGTTTTGTAAGCTTTCCAAGCCTTAGGACTAACGGCTACAAAACCCAAACCCGGGGGAATCATGTAAGCTTTCTGAGAACCAGAAGCAATCACATCTAGCCCCCAAGCTTCCATTGGCACGCTGACAGCACCTAAACTGGTGACAGCATCAACCATAATTAAAGCTTCGCCGTGGGCTTTGACGTGGCGGTTGATGGTTTCGAGGTCATTCAGGACACCGGTAGAGGTTTCTGAGTGAGTGACGATGACAGCTTTGATTTGCTTCTCAGTATCTGCTTCGAGTTTTTCGCGGAAGTCTTCGGGGTTCAAAGGTTGACCCCACTCAGCTTTGACGATTTCGGCATTTAAACCGTAAGCTTGTGCGACTTCAGCCCAGCGTTCGCCAAATTTACCATTGCATCCGACTAAAACTCGATCGCCCGCACTCAAGAAATTAATTATCCCAGCTTCCATCGCGCCGGTACCGGAAACCGTCAAACTCAGTACGTCGCCGCTGGTTTGGTGCAGCCATTTGAGATTTTCGGTACATTCGGCAAAAATCGCGTCAAATTCCTTGCTGCGGTGGCCCATCGGGTGTTTTGCCATTGCTAGCAAAGCCGCTTCCGGCACCGGTGTAGGGCCGGGAATCATCAGCATTAACTTGTTGTCCATTATGTCGTCCTAACTTTTTCGATGGGAGTTCTACAGAATAAATCAAATACGATCGGTTGGTACTCTAAGTTTTTTAACTTTTAATGCCAGTATGGTTAGTTTCATTTAAAGACCAACGGTATTCTACTGCCAAGTTCGATCGCTCGCAGCTTTGTTCTAATTGCTTTTGAATGGCAAGGGCTTTACGCAGGGTAATAATAAGTTGGTGAACTTGTTGCTGTTGGGGCGATTGTGGACTGACAGCAAACATTGTTTTGCGTTCTAACAATTGAAGTAACAATTCATAATGAATGTACGAAGGAAGGGGAATTGGCTCCATGAAAGCTAACATACCTCAGCGAACCGATACCCCATTGCAAGTGCATGGGGCATCACAGGTGAACATTAGATGCCCGACTTCTTATTTGTTTTCTAACCTTACAAAAACCCCTGCTTTGCCGATCGAATATTCGGGGCTGGGTGCGTTGGTAACGCTAAATTTTGCGATCGACTGGCGACAGCGAATAGATTTAATTGCTTTCTGGCAAAATATTTCTCTGCAATATAGCTTTGAGTGCTATTTTTTTTGCAGTTAGGCGCTTGAGTCGATGCAGGCTAGAATTTCTGATTATTTACCTACTCAATCATTTTTTATCAGAATTCGGGGGTGTTTTTGAACTAACCCCACCGATGAATCGGGGGGATTCGTGCGATTCCAATAAAGGTTTCACACAGGCGTGTTCAATGCGCCGCTACCCACTCAGTCTAGATTACTCTAAACTTTGCGTATACTTTTATGCTTCTATCGCTTGGAAAGTCCATCACTCTGCCAGGTTGGTACGCTCGACATCCTGCCATTATTTGCCCTTTAACTGTTCCGAATCGAAGTCGGATATGTCCGTTGCCTGGATTTCTCAGTACTAGGATGTTTCGTCGCGTAGATGGTTGCTCCTACTCGCTTGAATCTATTGTACCACGGCGGCTAAAGCCGTGCAACCCCTTCTAGGCGGTTGAAACCGCTACCGACTTATCCCCATGTCTCGCATCGAGGGGCCCGGCGGGCTCGTTCTTTGGTCAAGCAGTCTCGCCTTTGGTGATGGGCGGATGTGTCTTGGCAAGGGAGGCTAAAGCAGCACCCGGATCTGGCTGCTTGACTAGGGATTCGCCGATGAGGACGGCTTGGACTCCGGCGCTGGCAACTTGGGTGAGGTCGTCGGCTGTATGGATTCCTGACTCGCTGACGGTGAGGATGTTTTTTCCTTGAATTTCGGTTTGGCGCGAGGCTAATAGTTGGCTGGTGGTTTCTAGACTGACGGAAAAGTCTTCTAGGTTGCGGTTGTTGATGCCGATTAGGTTGACTCCTTCTAGGGTTAATACTCGATCGAGTTCTTCGAGAGTGTGAACTTCTATTAAGGCCGTCATCCCCAAAGTCTTGACAATTTTCACAAAGTATTGTAAGTCTTTGTCAGATAAGATGGCAGCGATTAACAATACAGCATCGGCGCCGCTAATCCGGGCGAGATAGATTTGGTAAGGATAGATAATAAATTCTTTGCAAAGTAAGGGCAAATCGACGGCGGCACGGATTTTAGCGAGGTTGTCGAAACTGCCTTGAAAGAACTTTTCATCGGTGAGTACGGAGATGCAACTGGCGCCGTTTTCTTGGTATGCTTGGGCGATCGCCACGGGATCGAAATCTTCGCGAATTACGCCTTTGCTGGGGGAAGCTTTTTTGACTTCTGCGATGATTGCTGGTGTGGTTTTACCGTTTTTGAGTGCGCCGAGGAAGTCGCGGATCGGGGGTGCAAAGGGGAGTCTTTTGTGAAGTTCGGCTAAAGGCGTGCGATCGCGCTTTTGGGCTACTTCAGCTTCTTTTTGCCAGACAATTTCTTCGAGGATGTGCCGGGGTTTGGAGTCGGGTACGGCGATTTCGTAGCTGAGGTAGAGTACGGAGACTGAGGTGCTGGGCGGACGGCGGCGGATTTGGAGCATGATAGGGGGGATAAAGGGCGATCGCAACAAGTTTCAACGTATTATATAATGGTTGCAGTAAATCCTCCTAATCTGAGTGCTAATGCGTGTCAGCTAAAGATATTTATCACGATACAGTTAAGCGTGCCCTACAAAAGGATGGGTGGACGATTACTCACGATCCATTTCCCATGCAGATTGGTCGCAAACGTTTATCTGCCGACTTGGGTGCAGAGCGTCTAATTAATGCCGAAAAAGGAACCGAAAAAATTGTTGTTGAGGTCAAGAGTTTTGTAGGGCGATCGGATGTAAGAGATTTGGAACAGGCTTTGGGACAGTACGTTCTTTACCGCCAAGTGCTTAATGCAATGCAGAGCGATAGAAAACTTTATCTTGCTATTTCTGAGGAGGTTTTTAATAGTGTATTTGCCATAGAATTAGGGGAAGTGTTATTGGAAAATCAGATAGTTAAACTGATTGTTTTTGATAAAAAGAGTGAGGCAATACTTCAATGGATACCAGATTGAGATACCAAAAAATTATCAAAACCATACTTCAGGAACACGCTAACTTCCGCAATACTATACCTGATGGCTATCATTCTCAACTGTTATTTGATGATGAACGAGGAGGATATTTAGTTTTGGATATTGGTTGGAATGAGAACAAGTACCTTCACGCCACACCAATCCACCTCGATTTAATCGGCGATAAAATCTGGATTCAATATGATGATACCGAAGAAGGTGTGGCTACCGATTTACTAGCAGCAGGTGTTCCTAATGAAGATATTGTACTCGGTTTTCGCCATCCTCAAGTGCGGCCGTACACTGAATTTGGAACTGGCTTGAGCTGCAAAGATGAAGAAATTGTTGCTGAATCTGCTGTTATGCGATCGGCCTAAGCCGATAGATTATTCGGCGATTGAAATCGCGTATAACCAAACGAAATCCGCCGCCGTGGACTAAGAGATATGAGAGATTGCGATTAATCAAACAGAAGCAAGCCCGGATTTACATGAAAAAACTTTCCCAAAGCCTCAGCTTGTTTATTGGTAATTTCTAGCTGGTTATTAATGATTTGAGTTACTATCTCAATTGTGCCAATAATTTCTACTAAATCCGCTGGCTGTAGATTTCTAGCATCCATCAAATGAAGAAGTCTTGAGTGGGGAGTTGAAGCATTTATTTGATAATGTGTTTCTTCAAAATCCTCAATTAATTTGACTAAGAGTTCTAGGAGAGTGTCTTCTTCGGGAGTTAGATTGTTCCGAGAAAGCAAGCTTTCAACTATTTCTAAAAATATCTCGTTTTCATCTTCATTTTTGATAATGCGCGGTTGATATTGAGATAGCAAGCTGCTGTACCTGTCGGAGTCAAAAGTAAGGGTCATTTTTCCAGTTGTTTTTGTCATATTCTGCATGAGTCAAAATGTACTTGATATAAACAATGCTATCCCGTAAAAATCGCACTTTTGGGCGACCAAAATCCCTTCGCTAACCCGCAAGTCCGCCGGGGGTTGAAAACCCCCGTCTCATAGCGAAAGTCCTCTAAAAGAGGACTGAAAAGTCAATGCAATAAACAACGGTCGATCGCTCAAAACCTTAATTTTGGTAAAAGGTCGATCGCACATTTCTAAGTTACCGATAATTCACTGTAGGGAAACGGCATTTCGGGCTAGTCTTCGTAATGATAGCGAGCTTGGAGACAATCAATTCTATTCTCGCTCACTAAGTAAACTATTCTCCGGTTCAGGGGTTTCTTGTGGCTGTTGTTTACGCTTCTTCGCCAAGTCCTAACTCCTGGCGTAATTCTCTGACAGTCTGAGGTTTGACAATTCTGGCTTGTGCGTCTTTCAGGGCGCTTAACAGGCGATCGGCGTTTTTGGGCGATCGCAGCAGGTAGACTGTCTCTATTAAGCTTGCCAATTCGTCAGCGGCAATTAAGGCTACGTTTTCGCCGTCTTTGCGGGTGATGATGATGGCATCGCGATCGCTGATGACTTGTTCGCACAGTTCCTCAAGATTCGCTTGAGCTTCAGTATAGGTGACTTGGATTTGTGTGAGTGACATGGTTTTTGGCTTACCAATACTAAGAATATTATAAAGGCGATCGCAGGACGGTGACATATTGGGAGCATGATAGGGGATTAAGGGCGAGTGCAACAAGTTTCAGATTTTTTGCTCAGATGTCTATTGCAGTTAAAATAGTTTATATTAAAAAGCAATCCACATTCAAGAACGCAGACGGCAAAAAAAGATGGAAGGTTTTACTCTGGGGGCGGTTGTGACCGGAATTGCAACCAACATTTTGGCACATTATCCTGATTGGGTTGTTTGCAAGGGCGTCAAGTCTTTTGTTAATTATTTGAAACAAGATGATAAACTGATCAACCATCACCTGCAAAAAGCGCTTAAGTCTTCCTTGCTATCAGCTCTCCAAAACATTGCCAGAGAGTGTGAGAATCAATTAGTCGGACTTGATCCGAAAAATATGTTGATGGTGATGGTAGAACATCCCCCAGAACCATCTTATCCACCCGAACGCGAACAGGATATTAAAATCCTGAATGATAAGTTGATTCGGCTGGGAAAGGAATTGGGGAAAATCAAGAAATTAAAAGATATTGAACCACTAATTGACTCCATTGAAGAAATTTCACTTTTGCTGACACCAGAAGGGGAGTTAGCTAAGGAGCGAATAAAAAAAATCAAAGATGACCTGATAGCTGAGGCGCTGCTCCGGTATGGTGATTTGCCTGAATGTTACAGAGCCAAAGTCAGGGAAGTTTTATTTCAAAGGGTGTGCGAACAATTTTCTGCTCAAATTAAATACGTGCCAGAGGTTCGCAGAATTTTTCAGGCACAGTTATTAGCTCAAGTTCATGCTAATTCAGCAGAACAACAGCAAAAAACTCAAAAAACTGTAGATGATTCTATGTCTATACTTTTATCAGAAATGGGAAACCTTAAAAATACTGTGCAGCAAGTATTAAATCGCAGCGACGAGCATCCACCTATTCAAAAAATGGAGTTAGAAAAATGTGCTGAGGGTACATTAGTATTGAAGTTATCAATTGATAATATTTCTGCACAAAGGTTAACAGAAATCGTCCAGTATTTACAACGAGTTTAGGAATAAAATTTATGGATATCCGCAGAATAGAAGCAAACGATGAAGATTCAGTGAATCTGGTTTTGGAAGGTTCACTAGAGCAGTGGCAGCGGATTGAGCAACTGTTTAAATCCGGGCAATTGAAGGAAATATTAGGAATTACTGTTGATGATGTGCAGCTAACTTTACCAGTAAAGGAAGAAGCTGTTGTACCTAGTGAAACGCTAGTAAACTTGAGTCAGTGGCTTCAAAATGTCGTTGACGATATCTGGAAAACTGTACAAGAAGTTTTGGATGAGCCAAGAGTTGAGCTGATGTTTAGTGGCAGATCCGCTAGTTCTAAGGCTGTCCTAAAAGCACAGCAGATTGTATTGGGAATGCCACCGAATAGTCATTCTTTAGCCTTGGTAGTTGCTGTAAGCCAAAAGCCAAGTCAAGAAAGGGATATCTGTCTGCAAGTGCATCCCATTGGAAGCAAAAATCTCCCAGAAAATCTGAGCTTTGTGGCAATTGATACAACATCTGGTAAAACTATCGTGGAAGACAAGGCTGGAAATTATAGAGAATGGATTCAATTAAATATTGATGGCCAACCAGGAGAAGAATTTAGCATAAGAGTTGAACTCGGCGATCTAAGTGTTGCACAAGATTTTATAATTTGAATAGTTTCCCAGGAGGCGCAATGGGTAAAATAGTTCTTCTCGATTTAGTAGAGGGTAATTTTGATAGAGGTTTTACGGTCACGGTTCGTATTGAAACTGAAGAAGAGCATCGTTGTATTGGTTATACCACAGGCAAGCTACCTCAAAGTCCAGATATCCGCGAGTATTATGAGCTTTGGCAGTCACGCTATCTCTCTCGTGTAAGCCCCATGAGGTCTGCTACTAGAATAGGTGGTCACACGAATCCTGATGCTGGTATCAGGCAAATAGAAGCAGACACGCGAAAGTTACAGTCTAGTATTAATGTATGGCTCAATTCTTATGAAATGTCCCCTATCAAAGAGGAGCTATTACATAAACTTACTGATAAAAATGAAGAAATTAGATTTATATTTAAGACGGACGACCCAAAGTTACAGCGCTTGCCTTGGCATAGCTGGGATATTTTTCATCCGAAATACTATGCTAAAGCTTCCGCTGGTTTATTTTTACCAGTGGGAAAACAGCCACCTATTCCTAGAAAAAAAGTCAAAGTATTAGCAGTTTTTGGCAAGAAAGAAGCGGTCGGTAATACCACGAAAATCAAGACAGATAAGGACTGGGAATTGCTCCAAAAGTTTTTATCTAGAGACTCCAACGGTGACATTATTCGCTTAGATGAGCCAACTTGTGAGGAGTTAGGGGAGGAGATTGAGAAACAAAGTCCGCAGATATTTTTCTTTGCTGGTCATAGCAAAAGTGAAGATGATGCTGCTAGAGGGGTGATTGAACTAAATCAGGATGAGAGCATAACCATCGAGCATTTGAAACATGATATTACAGGTGCGGTAGAGCATGGCTTGCAGTTAGCCATTTTCAATTCCTGCGATGGGTTGGGAATAGCACAGCAACTGAGAAATTCAGGAGTTCCAAATGTCATCGTTATGCGAGAAATTGTGCCAGATGAGGTAGCACAGAAGTTTTTGCAGCGTTTTTTGGAAGCATTTGTGGCTGGATATTCTGTCAGCCTTGCGGTGCGGAAGGCACGGGAAAAACTCAACCGTCTGGAAAATAGATTTCCCGGTGTAACTTTCTTGCCTGTGAGTTTTCATAATCCAGCAGAAGCACCTTTAACTTGGCAAGCCCTTGGGGGTGTTGAAACTCGGAGGGCTGAAAAGTCTCAAATAGCCAATCAGAATTCAATATTGTGGTTGCCAAGTGCGATCGTCCATCCACCTCAAGAGCAGCAAAATCACCCATCACATACGATCATTATTCCATCCCCCCAGGAGGAACAAGAGCTATCCCCACCAGGCAACAATTCATCTGAGCAAGAGCAAGAGCCAGCACCAGCGACTAACATACATTTATCTCAGTCGCGACAACAACCTCCATCACCTGTTACCCATTCCTTTGAGTCTCAGCCACAGCAACAAACAAGGCATAAAAATTCTATTTTACGGTGTAGTAAGGGGCATGAAAATCCAGCAGAAAATAACTTTTGCATACATTGCCGTGAATCTCTCAAACAGCTACCAGTAAGTGCTGTTAACTCCTCTTCGCCTCAGCCCCAGCAGTCGCAGCTAAACGCGCTGGAAAATCAATCAGTAGCGAGCGTTAATTCCTTTTCGTCGCAGCCACAGCAGCCGCAGGTAAACCTGCTTGGGAATCAATCTGCGCCTCTAGTAAAGCCGGGTTCTACAGGCGTTAGCTACTGCATCAATCCCAACTGCCGACATCCAGAAAATCTTAACAATCTCACCTTTTGCAAAGACTGTGGCTCTATGTTGTTGATAGACACACGGTATAGGGTAATTCGGCCTTTGGGACAAGGAGGGTTTGGCATAACTTATGAAGTTAGAGATAGAGACGACGGGACTGAGAAAGTTTTAAAAGTTCTCACCTACACCGAACCGAAAGGGGTGGAACTGTTCCAGAAAGAAGCTACCATTTTGATGCGACTGAAGCATCCGGGACTTCCCAAAGTAGAGTTAGATGGTTACTTTACCTTTAGACCTAACAATAGTGGCAACTCCTTGCACTGTTTGGTAATGGAGAAAATTGAAGGGTATAATTTGCAGCAGTGGTTAGAAAAACAGAACTATACGCCCATAGACTCGGAACAAGCTATATACTGGCTCAAACAACTGACCGAAATTTTGAATCTAGTTCACAATCAAAACTATTTTCACCGTGATATCAAGCCGCAGAATATCATGTGTCGTCCTAACGGGAATTTAGCGTTAATTGATTTTGGGGCGGTGCGAGAAGTTACAGAAACTATCCAGAGAACTAATGGAGAGGTGACCAGAGTTTCTTCATCTGGCTACACTCCCGAGGAACAAAAAAAGGGTCGAGCTGAACCGCGTTCTGATTTTTTTGCTCTGGGCAGGACTTTTGTCTATTTGTTAACGGCTCAACAACCGAGAGATTTGCCGGAAGATGCGCGATCTGGCAAGTTGATTTGGCGGAATATTGCTACTCAAACATCGCAGCCTCTAGCAGATTTGATTGACGATTTAATGGGTTATTTTCCTAAAGATAGGCCGAAAGATACGCAAGTTTTGTTGCAGCGACTGGCTACACTGAGCAAACAACTGCCACCGTCTCAAAGAACTCCTACTGGTAGGATAGCTATATTTACAGCATTCATTGCTGCGATTTTTATGCTGAGTGGACTGGCATTTTTCACCTTTGCTCCAAAAATACCTATTTCCGATCGTCCATCACATACACCTGGACATAAAACAGGTGATCCTCCTTTGCGTCCCTAAAGTGCGATCACCCTTCAACCCTCCATCACAAATATGAACATCAACGATCGACTCAAAACCATCCTAACTGACTTACGATCGCACTTCGAGCAAATCTACGATAGCCGCCTTGTGACAATGGTGCTCTACGGTTCCCAAGCGCGAGGCGACGCACGCCCAGACTCGGATATAGATATTTTAGTCGTCCTCAAAGGACAAGTCAATCCCGGCGAAGAAATTAAAAGAACCAGTCACATTCGAGCCGATTTGTCGCTTCAAAATGATGAAGTGATTAGCTGTCTGTTTATGGACGAACAGCGATTCACGCACTACAACGGGCCTTTATTGAGGAATATTCGCAAAGAGGGAATAGCTTTATGAAACCGGAACAATTAGATTTACTTCTGAAAGCTCGTCAAAGTTTATCGGCGGCAAGGCTATTACTCAATAATGGTTTCCCAGATTATGCAGCATCCCGCGCTTATTATGCCATGTTTTATATTGCTGAGGCATTTTTAGATGGGGAAGGAATGTCATTTTCGAGTCATGCCGCAGTGATTGGAGCTTTTGGCCGAGAATTTGCCCGTACAGGAAGAGTTCCTGTTGAGTTTCACAGATTCTTAATCGATGCTCAAGACTTGCGAAATAGTGGGGATTACGGGGGACTTGATACTGTAACTGTCGAACAAGCTGCGGAGCAAATTAACTGTGGCGAGCAATTTCTCGAATTAGCCCAAAGTGCGATCGGCACTCTACCGCCCCTCTAAAATAGAATACCCATGCGGCCAGAAACCGGGTTTTTTACGAAAATTTTTGCTTCTAACCCGCAGATTAGGTAAAAAACCCGGTTTCTTTGCGTGGAGTGCGTCCAGGAGTGTAAAAAAAGAACACCGCCCCTACAAATTAATGACCGCCCGCCGCCCCAGCCGCCCGTTTGAAAGCCTCATCCAACACTTCCGAAAGCGTCGGGTGCGTGTGAACTCGGAATGCTAAAGTGTTCACAGAATCCCGCTGGGCGATCGCATTTGCCGCCTCCTGAATCAAATCCGAAGCGTGCAAACCGAAAATGTGAACTCCCAACAATTCCCCAGTATCTTTCCGGTAAATCACCTTAGCCATACCGTCGGTTTCACCCTCCGCAATAGCCTTAGAATTTCCCTTAAAATAACTCTTGACAGAAGCGACCTCAAACCCTTCGGTTTTTCCTAACTCCTTCGCCGCAGGTTCATTCATTCCCACATAGCTAATTTCTGGGTGAGTAAAAGCCGCCGCTGGGATACTCAAATAGTCAACTTCGCGAGTGCGGCCGCAAATATTTTCGACGGCGGCAATTCCTTGAGCAGATGCAGCGTGGGCTAACATCATTTTGCCGTTAACATCGCCGATCGCCCACAAATTCGCGATCGGTTCTCCCCCCGCCAAAACCTGCATCTTATCGTTAACTGGAATATAGCCGCGCATCGTTTCTACGCCAACTGTTTCTAATCCCATATTCTTACTGACGGGAACTCGACCAGTCGCTACCAAACAAGCGTCAACTTCCAAGATTTCGACAACTTCTTTAGTTTTGAAATCAGCTAATTCAATAATTACGGGGGAACCAGGAATAATTTTCTTAGCCAACAAACCAACTTTTGTTTCAATATCGCGCGGTGCAATTAACACTCGTTCTGCTAATTTAGCAATATCCGGGTCAAAAGTTGGCATCAATTGATCTAGAGCTTCAATCATCGTAATTTCACAACCCAGGGCTGTGTAAATATCCGAAAACTCCAAACCGATATAACCGCTGCCAATAATTGCAATCCACTTCGGTAGAGATTCCAATCTGACAGCATCATCGCTAGTAAATACTGTTTTGCCGTCAATTTCTATCCCCGGAGGGACGAAGGGAATTGAACCGGGAGCGAGAATAATATCCTTGGCGGTAATAGTTTTCTCGCCTTTATCGGTTTCGATGCTAATTTTTTGAGCAGCAGCAATTTTGCCCCAACCTTGGATGACATCGACGTTCAAACGTTTGAGGCTGTTTGTCAAGTCGCCGCGAAGTTTGCTAACAATAGTGTTAGCGTGATTGGCGATCGCCCCGCGATCGAAATCCACACTTCCCAACTGAATACCCAAAGTCTTGAGGTGGTGGGCATTCCGCAAATCCCGCACCCGCCCGGAAGCCGCCAACAGCGCCTTGGAGGGAATGCAGCCGCGGTTGACGCAAGTCCCGCCCATGTCGCCCGCTTCGATAATTGCCACTTTCAGCCCGCAGCTAACCGCGTGTATGGCGGCCCCGTGTCCGCCCACGCCGGCGCCGATAATTGCTAAATCGTAATCAAATCCTTGAGTCACCTTAAAATCTCCTAATGCCTTTGAAATCTTAGGACTCAAGCAAAAAACACCGTCTGTCCGTCCTTTCGAGGTGGTGCGTTGCGATCGCAACCTTTGAACAGCGGTAATAGTTGCATAAGTCCTGTGTCCTTATTCTCGACTAGACTAGGGTTAATTAGACAGTAACTGAGATTTTTTTAGGGTCGATTATGTTGAGCTGGGTGTGCGCCAAGTCTCAAATCACCCTGTAGGCGGGTGTAAAGTTAAGTACAGATTGATGGCTGACAATGCGTAAGCCGTGTCAACTGAAAGTCAAATGCAGTGTCGGTCTACTGTTTGACGATAGGGCCCAGATCCCCCCTAGCCCCCCTTAAGAAGGGGGGAACAAGAGGCGATCAAAGTTCCCCTTGTCAAGCCCTTCTTAAGGGGCGGACAGGATTCTTCTCAAAGTCCCCCTTCTTAAGGGGGATTTAGGGGGATCTCGCAAGAGGATAAAAGCGAAATTTCTCAAGGATTTTAGTTGATTGAGGTTTTGATGTCTAATATCTGCACGTGCCGGTGGGCAGAGTTTCTAGGCAAGTTTTGAAGTCTATGGAGTGGCTTATGATGGATGAGGATGATTTGAAAGATTCACGCCGGGCCTCGGCTCAAGCTTTTTTTCAGTCCCTGGATGAATTGTTTGATTATATAGAAGCTTCCAACCCAGAAGCAGCACAGCCTCAGTCTCCGTCGCCTCAAGCTAAGCCTGCGAGTGAGTCTGCGAGTCCGCCGAAGAAGGCTAAAGCTAAGAAAATTAATTTGTCGGATTTTGAAGATGCGATCGCAGATTTGGAACAGTTTATCCAGAATAAGCGCCAGAATCGCCCGGAATCTAATCAATAGTGCGACACGTTTTAATTAATCATATCCGGCAAATGACGGATGATATAAGCTGGCGGACGATCGCCCTGGCTGGATTTTGCCGGAGAGTGCGATCGGGCCAGCGGTTATACTGTGGTTAGTCTTGGTCTATGGATAGGCGATTTAGGCGATCGGTGTTTTGTCGATCGAGCTTGACGAGCACAAACAGGATCTTGAGTGTTAACTCGCTGGCGGTGTTAATTGTTCCTTCTGGGACTTTGCCAGCCACAAAGGAACCGATACCTACAAGATAGAGCAAAACACTGGTGATGATGAATCCACGGATTGCCAGAGAATAGGAATGAGCTTGATGCAAAATTTCTTGTTGAGGAGTGCGATCGATTGTGCTAGAATTATCGCAGGACAATAGTTGGTTAATATTTAAATGATTATTAAACATTTATCTTGCTGGAAATCTACAAGCATATTGCAGATTAACGATCGAATAAATATTATTTGCTGATAATAATTATGGGGCGATCGCTTAGAGTTTCTCCAGGGTGCATTGAACAAGTCCAATCGGCTGTAGTGATGAGGGGCTTTGCGAGTAAGGTGGATTTGGCTGAAACATTGAGATTATCCCGATCTACTGTCACGAAATTTCTGGCGGGACAACCTGTTGATTATCGAAATTTTGTTGAAATTAGCGAGAAATTGGGGTTTAAGTGGAACACCATTGCCACTCTAGAAATAACAAATCCTCAGTCACCTCAGCCTAATTCACAACAAATCTTTGAGGAAACTTCTTCGTTTATAACTGGGAATCCCATCACCCATCCGCGCTGCTTCTTTGGACGCGAGAAAGAACTCAAACGCCTATTCAATTTGCTCAAACGCCTTCCATTGCAAAATGCGGCCATTATCGGCAAAAAGCGCAGCGGTAAAACTTCTCTACTGCAATACTTAAAAAACATTACCACCACATCAATAGAACAGTTACGTCCCAATCAAAAATCTGACTGGTTGCCCAATCCAGAAAACTATCGCTGGATATTCGTAGATTTTCAAGATTCGCGACTTCAGAATCGGGAAGGGCTGCTGCGATATATTTTAGAATCCCTGAAAATGGCAGTGCCTAATCCTTGCGACTTGGATAGATTTATGGATGTAGTTAGCCGTAATTTACATCAGCCGACAGTCATCTTACTAGACGAAATTGGTGTCGGTTTACAACGCTGTCCGGAATTAGATGATGGATTTTGGGAAAGTTTGCGTTCTTTAGCAACCAACCAAACAAATGGGAATCTAGGGTTTGTTTTAGCTGCTCCTGAATCACCGATTGAATTAGCGACTAGCACCGGACATAGTTCGCCTTTTTTCAATATTTTTGGATATACTACAACTCTGGGAGCTATGACTGAAGAAGAAGCACGGGAGTTGATAGCCAGTTCGCCCATTCCTTTTCCCGATGAGGATGTCGAGTGGATTTTGAATCAAAGTGAATGCTGGCCTCTGCTGATGCAAATCCTGTGTAGAGAACGATTATTTAGTCTGGAAGATGGGGAAACAGGGGATAATTGGCATGAAGAAGGTTTGCAACAGATAAAGCTATTCGCTCATTTTAAAAAGTAAATGCCGTGAGAACTAATTTGCCTCTAAAGCTGAATCATTTACTCACCTTTTGCTACTAGATGGTGCTAGAAATAAGCTAAGCTATCGCGCAGTTAAGTTGGATAATTTTGAGGCTGAAACCGCCTCTTGCCTCTAGGGGGCTGGCAATCGGTCTTGCGGAGCCAATTTATGCAATAATTTCATTGTTAACAATAAGTCAGTCACAAGTCAGTCACAAGTCAGTCACAAGTCAGTCACAAGTCAACTTCATAAACTTTTAAGTCAGTCACGTCTAAATGTATAATACAAATATGTATTAACGAAAACAGACTGTATTCGTTTAAAGCGGTGTAATCGTGTAAAACAAAAAAGCCAAGTAAGTTGTCACCTTACTTAGCTGGTCTTGATTACAAAAAGTAGTTCAACGATTCACACTGTTGCTATTCATGCTTGTCGTCATCCTTGCCCTTGCTCCTATCCTCCATAGGCATGAGTAATTGGATGATAACGGGAAACACGACTGGATCATTAAAAGGTACGTCATTCAAGATGGCGCAAATCACCACTGCAACAATTAACAGTGGTCGATAAAAATTAGCCATTTAGCTCTCCAATTGTTCAAAAGTTTAATCAAAGCTTCTGAACGGTAGCTTAACGGTAATGTTCAGGGGGAGCGTGGGTGTCCAGAGTCTAAAGGTACTGGGCACTCTATTCTCTTTTTCCCTAACGCAAATCTAACACAGCAATTTTAGCGAGCTGCATTAATTTATTGCCAGCTCATATTTTAATGTTTTATGTATTTGCACTCATTTGTGCATTTTTACTTATATTTTTTGGATATACTAGCTATCGGCGATCGTCCGATCGGCTAACAAAGATTAAACAGGATGTACAAAGGCTAGAAATCTGTGCAGACGTAACAGCCATAAGTAACGCTCACCGCAGTATATCGATCGGCGAACTAAACAGTCAAGTCAGCACCATACTCAGTAGCTTCAGTTATATCAGCCAAGACGTAGATGCAGCCCTCAACCAGAAAAGTCCTTACAACCAGCGTTTAGCTCTCAGTTCGGTAGCAGAAAAATTAAACAATTTAATACGAGAATTCACCCGCAGCAGCGATAAATATTCTGTTCGTTTTCGCCCCATTGCTACCAATTGGTCGGAAATAGTCACCAACCATATACGAGAACTAGCAGAAGCAGTCGAACTTCGCCAAGAAATTGACAGCCCTTATATCATCGGCGTACCCCTGACAGAACAGCAGGAAATCTTCACCGGGCGTACTGATATCGGCACGCGCATCGAGCAATTACTCCTAGACCGCCGCCGCCCACCCTTGCTACTGTACGGTCAACGGCGCATGGGCAAAACTTCCCTACTCAACAACCTTGGACGCTTGCTACCGAGCAATATTATTCCCATGTTTGTAGACTTGCAAAGCCCAGTTTCATCAGCAAGTGATTCTGCTGGGTTTCTCTACAATATCGCTAGGAGTATGACAAACTCAGCGAAGCGCCAAAGCGCGTTAACTCTCCCATCTCTCGATCGCGAAACACTGCAAGATGACCCTTTCACCCGCTTTGATGAATGGCTGGACAAAGTAGAAGCAGCCCTAGCACAAAATATTGCCCTGCTTGCCTTAGATGAATTCGAGGCGCTAGATGATGCCATCAGAAAAGGACGTTTCGACGAGCAAGATGTTTTGGGAATGTTGCGTCACCTAATTCAACATCGTCCCCGCTTCAGAAGAATTTCAGCGTTGGGCAAGCTATTTAATCAATGTCCAAGTCGTTCATATCAGCTATCTAAAAGAACCAGAAGCGCGTCAACTAATTGAGCAACCAGTCCAAGATTTTACCCTGCGCTACGAACCCGATGCAGTCGATCGAGTTTTGCAACTTACGCGCTGTCACCCTTTTCTAGTACAAATGTTCTGCGGTGAAATTGTCGCCCTCAAAAACGAGCAAATTCCCTCTATCCGGCGACTTGCAACTTTAGCCGATGTGGAAGCAGCGATCCCACAGGCTTTAAGTAATGGCAGTTTCGTCTTTGCGGATATTCAAAACAATCAAGTAGATGCGGCAGGATTAGCTATTTTACAGTTTTTGGCAGCAAAAGGGGAAGGGAAAATCGTGAGCCGGGAAACTATTTTACAAGCGTTTCCTGATGATTTTGATGCTGTCGGTTTGCTTAGGCAACGGGAGTTGATTGAGGAAGTTGGTGATGGTTATTGTTTTCAGGTTGAGTTGATGCGGCGTTGGTTTGCACGGGGTGTTAGATAGTACGCGATTTTAGGGATTAGTAACCTATTTCGGTCATTGCGAGGAATGTTAGTTTTCGCCAATCGTTCCTCTCTTCGGACAACCTCTAACCCAAGCGTATTGTTTTTATATCATTTCCGGTTGCATCGGAATTATGTAGTGCGAGCGTCTCGCTCGCGGCCTGAATCGTGAGCGAGACGCTCGCACGCTCAACGATTCAAATATATATAGCCTTTCTCAAAAAGATGAGGTATAACTGACAGCTTATATCACCACTTAAGCCAAGAAGGGCTGAAGCCCAACAACGTACCTCATCTTTTAATAGCAATTTTTAAAAGTATTGCTACCAAACAATTTTTGGGTTTGTTGGCTCAAATATTGTCGCGGGTGTGCGTAGCTGTGAGATTTTCGATATTTTTTGGATACGATCTTTACTTTGACGCACCCTACAAATAATTTGTTCCTCGCAATGATAAAAAACTTTAATCCAACGGTATTCACCTTCAGAGTCCAGAGAGAACACCGCTGCCGTCCAACTACACCTTCACATATTTTGATAATTATTATACGTAAATTCACGTATCTTGACAATTATTTAAACTCTCCTCTACGTATGTGGAAAACCCGCTATTTGCATTGCTGAAAAATTTATCGGAAATTTATCCGGATCGCAGTAATTGACGATGAAACACTTCATATCGTGACCGATAACTATAAAGAAAGCCAAACTCTCTGGTTTTCAGTCACTTTTAATCGTTAATTACTATCAAAACAGAAGCTATGCCTACTCCATTGAATGGTTCTTTGGGTCAACCCACTAATTTCACCAGCGTCAATGACCTAATTACAAAATGGCCGACTGCTGCCCAGAATCAAGGTATCAAACTGTCTGGGATAGCTTTTGATGGCGTGGAAACTGATTACCTTAATCCTCAAGCGATCGCCAATCTCACCTTACCAACTAATGAAAATCCTAAAAGCTGGTTGAGTTATGGCAGTAGCCCTGGTATTGGTGTCCCATCTTCCTATGATGGTTGGTTCACCGACACCACTAAAATTAGAGCGGAAATCAACTATAATCCCAACACAAATCAATCTCAGGCGCTGAAGCTGAAATGGGCAGATAACCAAAATATCACTAGCGCCACGATCGACCTTAGCACCTTGGGTCCCAAAACTAGCCCAGGAGTTGGCGATCAAGGTAATGAAGTTGGTTTGCTACAAATCTTTAATAATGGGACTCTGGTACCGGCCAGCAATTTTACGATCACTCGTCTCAACGCTCCGATCGCTCCAAAAGCGATTACTGCGGGTGCAGATGGAGTGACTTTCACTGGCGATCGCACCGATGGCAGTTTCCAATTCAAGATAGAAGCCAAGCCTCTCACCAACACTGCTTTTGACGAACTGCGGTTCTCCGCCAAACCCTACGATAGCCCCACCGCTGCCTACACCGCCAGCTCTTTCAAAGACGATAGTTCCGACTACCTGGTGCGGAAGATTGACTATCAAGGCACGGCAAATCAGCCTAGCCTTCAGTTTAGTGCCCCAACCTTCAGCGTCAACGAAAACGGGACAGCGGTTGCAGCCGTAACCGTGACGCGCACGGGTGGTAGCGAGGGCGCAGTTTCAGCTACTGTGAACTTGACCAATGGAACTGCAACAGCGCCTGGTGATTACAACAATGCTGCCATCCCTGTCAATTTTGCCGCTGGGGACACAGCACCCAAGACTATTACCATTCCCATTGTCGATGACACCTTGGTGGAAGGTACCGAAACAGTCAAGTTAACTTTGGGCAGCCCTACAGGTGGTGCAACGATTGGGACGCAAGGCACTGCCACTTTGAGCATCGTAGACAATGACACTGCCCCTGCGAGCACTCTGCAATTTAGTGCTCCTACCTTTAGTGTCAACGAAAATGGCACGGCCGTTGCAGCCGTAACCGTCACTCGTACTGGCAGCAGTACCGCCGCAGTCTCAGCTACTGTGAATTTGACTAATGGTACTGCTACAGCCCCTGCTGACTACAACAATGCTGGCATCCCTGTCAATTTTGCCGCTGGGGACACAGCACCCAAGACTATTACCATTCCGATTGTCGATGACACTTTGGTGGAAGGTACTGAAACTGTCAACTTAACTTTGGCAAACCCGACAGGTGGTGCGACGATTGGGACACAAGGTACTGCGACTTTGAGCATCGTAGACAATGACACTGCCCCTGCGAGCACTCTGCAATTTAGTGCTCCTACCTTCAGGGTTAGAGAAGATGGCGTACCGATCGCAGCCGTGACAGTCACTCGCACTGGTAGCAGTACCGCAGCAGTTTCAGCCAGCCTCAACTTGGCCAATGGTACTGCTACAGCCCCTGCTGACTACAACAATGCTCCCATCCTGGTCAATTTTGCCGCTGGCGATTCTGCACCCAAGACGATCAATATTCCGATCGTCAACGATACTTTGCTCGAAGCTACCGAAACAGTCAATTTAAGTTTGGTTAACCCGACAGGTGGTGCGACGATTGGAACGCAAGGTACCGCCCGTTTGGACATCGCAGACAATGACAGCAGCCTGCAATTTAGTGCTCCTGTCTTCAGCGCCAACGAAGATGGGACGGCCATTGCAGCAGTGACAGTCACTCGCACAGGTGTAGCCTCTGGTGCAGTCTCAGCCACTGTCAGCTTGGCCGATGGTACTGCTACAGCCCCTGGTGACTACGGCAATACTCCGATCCTGGTGAATTTTGCCGCTGGCGACTCCACATCCAAAGTCGTCAATATTCCGATCGTCAACGACACTTTGGTAGAGGGTACCGAAAATATCCGCTTAACTTTGGGTAGCCCGACAGGCAATGCCACAATCGGGACGCAAAGTACAGCCACTTTCAACATCATAGACAATGACACTGCCCCTGCGAACACTCTGCAATTTAGTGCTCCTACCTTTAGTGTCAACGAAGATGGGACAACAAGCGCAGCCGTGACAGTCACTCGCACTGGTAGCAATACCGCAGCAGTTTCAGCTACTGTGAACCTAGCCAATGGTAGTGCTACAGCCCCTGCTGATTACAACAATAGTCCCATCCTGGTCAATTTTGGTGCTGGCGATTCTGCACCCAAGACGATCAATATTCCGATCGTCAACGACACCTTGGTAGAAGGTACCGAAACAGTCAACTTAACTTTGGCAAACCCGACAGGTGGTGCGACGATTGGAACGCAAGGTACCGCCAGTTTGAACATCCTAGACAATGACAGCAGCCTGCAATTCAGTGGATCCAGCTTCAGTGTCAACGAAGATGGAACCCCCATCACAACCGTAACAGTAACTCGCACTGGCAATAGTGCTGGTGCTGTGTCAGCAACCGTCAGCTTGGCCGATGGCACTGCGATCGCCCCTGGTGACTACGCCAATACTCCGATCGCTGTCAATTTTGCCGCTGGCGACACCACACCCAAAACGGTCAATATTCCGATCGTCAATGACACTCTGGTAGAAGGTAACGAAACTGTCCGTTTAACTTTGGGTAGCCCGACAGGCAATACCACCATTGGCACCCAAAGCACAGCCACTGTCAACATCGTAGACAATGACAGCAGCCTGCAATTTAGTTCCCCTACCTTTGGCGTCAACGAAGATGGAACGCCCGTTGCAGCAGTGACAGTCATTCGTAATGGCAGTAGTGCTGGTGCAGTCTCAGCCAACGTGAATTTGACCAACGGTACTGCGATCGCCCCTGATGATTACACCGGTACTCCGATTCCTGTCAATTTTGCCGATGGGGATTCTACACCCAAAACGGTCAATATTCCGATCGCCAACGACACCTTGCTAGAGCCTACCGAAACAGTCAATTTAAGTTTGGTTGGCCCGACAGGCAATGCCACTATTGGCAACCAAAGTACCGCCACTTTGAACATCTTAGACAATGACAGCACCCTACAATTTAGCGATCCTACCTTCAGGGTTAGAGAAGATGGCGTACCGATCGCAGCCGTGACAGTCACTCGCACTGGCAGTAATATTGGTGCAGTCTCAGCCAGCGTCAACTTGGCTGATGGTACTGCTACAACCCCTGCTGACTACACCGGTACTCCGATCCTTGTCAATTTTGCTGATGGGGACAACACACCCAAGACGATCGATATTCCGATCGTCAACGACCTTTTGGTGGAGGGTAACGAAACAATCAATTTAAGTTTGGTTAGCCCGACAGGCAATGCCACCATTGGCACCCAAGGTACCGCCATTTTGGACATCGCAGAGAATGACAGCAGCCTGCAATTTAGTTCCCCTACCTTTAGCACCAATGAAGATGGAACACCCGTTGCAGTCGTGACAGTTACTCGCACTGGTGTTAGTACCGGTGCAGTCTCAGCCACCGTCAGTTTGGCAGATGGAACTGCTACAGCCCCTGGTGACTACGCCAATACTCCGATCTTGGTCAATTTTGGCGCTGGGGACACCATACCCAAAACAGTCACCATTCCCATTGTCAACGACACCTTGGTAGAGCCTACCGAAAATCTCACCTTAACTTTGGGCAGCCCGACAGGCAATGCCTCGATTGGCACCCAAAGTACCGCCACTTTCGACATCATTGACAATGACAGCACCCTCCAATTTAGCGCCCCTACCTTCAGGATCAGAGAAGATGGCGTACCGATCGCAGCCGTGACAGTCACTCGCACTGGTAGTAGTGCTGACGCAGTTTCAGCTACTGTGAACCTCACTAATAGAACTGCGATCGCCCCTGGTGACTACGCCAATACTCCGATCGCTGTCAATTTTGCCGCTGGGGATTCTACACCCAAGATCGTCAATCTTCCCATTGTCAACGACACTTTGGTGGAGCTAAACGAAACTATCAATTTAAGTTTGGTTAACCCGACAGGAAATGCGACGATTGGAGGGCAAAGCACTGCCATTACGACGATCGTAGACAATGACAGCACCCTGCAATTTAGTGCCCCTTTCTTCAGTGTCAACGAAGATGGAACGCCCGTTGCAGCAGTGACAGTCACTCGCACTGGCAGCGATCTCGGTGCAGTCTCAGCTTTTGTCAACTTGACCGATGGTACTGCTACAGCCCCTGCTGATTACAGCAATGGTTTGATCGCTGTCAATTTTGCCAATCGGGATTCAACACCCAAAACCATCACTATTCCCATTATCGATGACCTTTTCCCGGATGGCTTTTTCGTTCCGCTTGACGAAACTGTCAATTTAAGTTTGGTTAACCCGACAGGCGCCACGATTGGAACCCAAAGTAGCGCCGTTCTGACGATCGTCGATAATGACTCAGAATTTGGGAATAGAACGGCAAGTAGTCTCACTTTGACAAACGACGAGCTACTCAACGGTGGCCTGCGAAAGACTTCCAGCTTGTCTGGGGCTCCGGCGCAGGGAAGAGCAGATTTGGTGAACAAATCTATCGCCGACGAGCTACTGGGTGGCGGAATCGGAGCCTCTAATGTCGGGATTAATTCCAACTCAGTCTCCAACTTCGGTGTCGCCGATAGCTGGTTGAATTCACTCACAGACTCGAAGCTTAATCCTGGTTTCGTTGCGTTGAACAACCAATTTGCCTAAGTAGCTCTTTTGAC
>NZ_JAEQDE010000186.1:0-4954 GCF_020737865.1 Microcoleus sp. PH2017_35_SFW_U_B | reverse complement strand
TATGGTGGATACGGTATCAGACACAACTGTTCGCGATTCTGTGATGCTCTCTTCGTCAAGGATATGCGGTTTGTTTATCACCACAGACTCAGGAGAGCCGGACTGGTAAATCAATCAGGAATCGACTTTTCCCAGATTCCAAGATTAACGCACTCTGGATCGCTCTTTCTTCTACGGATTGAGTTTGTTGTAGACACAGAATTTACAGATCGAAAGTCATAATTTAAGCTGCTACTGTCGTTGCTGGCAAAGGTTCAATTTCTTCTCGTTTGGCGTGACGGCGGGGGTCATCAAAATCCCAGGCAAACAGCCAATCTGGGTCAGCATTACCGCAGCCGATCGAATATATTTGGCTGTGTTTGAAATGCTGGAAAAACTCCTGACATTTTTCATCTTGCCCCGCTTTAGTTTGAGCTTCTGGCGCGGTTTCTTCGTTTGCACAGACACGATTTCAACCACCGGGTAACTACCGCCCATCCCCAATTAAAATAAACGGCGACCAATAAAAAGGATGGGGAGTCCGCTGAATCTGACTCAACTTAGCCTTCCACAAAGCTTCATTTATACTCATCCCCTTATTGATATCTTGATAAAATTGAACCATCAAATCTTTAGTAGCTGAATCCGAAACACTCCACAAACTCGCCATCACAGCTTGTGCACCCGCACGCTCAAATAAATATGCAACTCCCGATATTTCTTCACCGTTGGAATTCGCTTGCATAGCAGTTTGACACGCACTTAAGGTGAGGAGTCTGGTGTTTTGCAATCCTAATAAGGCGGCATCGGCAATATCCAATTCGCGATCGGCAAACAGGATAGTATTCGGTTTTAAATCCACTCTGTCGGGTTTCTTACAATTGGGAGAGTTAGGCAAACAGCAGCCTTCTGGTTGAAAACAGCCGTGAGTTGCTAGGTGCAAAAATGGAAAGCGAGGTGCTTGCGTTTTGAATTGGTCGAGGGTTGCTGCATTGCCGATATAGGATAAACTACCGGGAAAAATTTGGGTGAGGCTTTGAACTTCCTGTGGTGAATCTGGTAAATTGTAGGGGTCGCGCGTGACAGGATTTCCTAATGCTAAGATGCCGCCTTGTAAAGTTGAATTGGGAATTGACCTTGTGGAAATGCGGGTGAGATAGTTGACGGGATATTTCTGGATTAGGAATTTGCTATTTTGCCTATCATAAAGGGTTTCAAAGGGGATATAACGCAATTTTCCTGTGGCGATGATGCTCAATTGTTTGGGAGATAATGCCTGTATTTGGTCTTCTACAGGGCGAATTAGGATGTCGTATAGTTTGCCGCCAGTTTCTCTGTAATCTGAAGTGAGTTCGCTTGATATTTGTTCGCGGTGTTCGGTGAGGAGTTTGTCGAATTCTGCGGGGTAGATCGTAATCTTCTTAACACTTAAACTGTCTTTTGTCAAGACAAATAGGGCGACGGTATTGGGGACATTTTTGACATTTGTGAGCAAGACAGGTTGAATGACAACGGTATCGGGCGGGATACTTGCTTTCAGTTGGGCAATGTCTTTGGGTGTGGTTTCAAAGAGTTCGGCGACTTCTGGGAATTGGCGGGAAATTTCTTCTGCTTTGCGGTTGACTTCTGTTTCTAATTCCCGCATTTGTCGGGAGAGATTTTCAGAGAATTTGTCTTGGAGTTGGCGGCGGCGTGATTGGAGTTGTTGATTTTTTTGATTCCACTCGTCAATGGCTTTTTGTGCTTGGGGGTTGGCTACTTGGGCGTTGATGAGGCGGGTGTAGTCGGCTAGATCGGCTGTGGTGGCGATGTTGACCCATTGGAAAGCGCGATCGGCTTGGTTTTGATCGATGAGAATGTCAACAAGTGCAACTGCCCTTTCTCTTTCACCTTCTAAAAACTTTTTGCGATTTTCCCGCTGTAAATCTCTCCGCATTTTTAATGTGATTTCGACTGATTTTTCCCAATTATCGATCGCTTGAGTCGGTTGTTTCATATCTCGGTAGACTCTAGCAATATTACTCAAAGTATCAGCTTCTCCTGCACGATAGCCCACTTCTTGCCTAATTAGTAAAGCTTGGTTCAAGTATTTTAATGATTCTTCCGTTTGGGAATTGATGCTGTACGCTATACCCATCTGATTCAAGGTAACAGCTTCCCCCGCACGATAGCCGACTTCCCGCGTAATTGCTAAAGCTTGATTCAAATATTTTAATGCTTTTTCTGGTTGGTTGATGCTATTGTATACTTCACCAATATTACTCAACGTAGTCGCTTTCTCCGCGCTATTACTTCCTTCTTGTCTAATTTTCCAAGCTTGTTCTAAATATTCTAATGCTTCTTCTTGTTTGGACATGATCTTGTATGCTACACCCATATTATCTAAAGTAGTAGCTTCCCCCGCACGATCACTTGTTTCTCGCATCATTAGTAAAGCTTGCTTAAAGTATTTCAATGCTTCGTCCTGTCGGGAGATGCTGTTGTACACTTGACCCATAATAATCAAAGTAGTAGCTTGCTGCGCGCGATCGCCCACTCTCTCCGTCATTGGTAAAGCAATCTTTAAGTATTTCAATGCTTCTTCTTGTTGGGAAGTGCTGTTATATATTACACCGATATTAGTTAAAGTACCAGCTTTCGCTTTGCTATCGCCCACTTTGGGCAGCATTGATAAAGCTTCTTTAAAAGATTCCAATGCTTTTTCCATTTTGGAGAGCCTGTTGTAGACTTCACCAATGCCATTGAGTGCTACGACTTCATTTTCTATATCTTGAAGTTGTCGCGCAATGTCTCGAACTTCCTGCCATGTTTTGAGTGCTTGTTCGGGCTGCCCTTGTTGTGTCTGTTGTCTGGCTTTCTGTATAAGTAACCCTAATTTTTCAACCCGCAAATCTTGACCTTGCGCCCAACTAGGTTGAACTATTATGGGTAGAATTAGAGGAGTCAGGGACACACTCACAACCAAAAAAGTACGGATCAATCGTTTCATCATTGTCATAATAATTCACCAAATTTGATTAACTGAATAAATAAAAGAAACCGGGTTTTTATCTAATTTGTGAGTTGCAACGAAATATTTTCGTAAAAAAAACCGGTTTCTGGCCCCGCGACGGACTCAATAGGGAGTCGCTGCAATTGTCATCGTCTTTTTCTGCACATCAAACTGCATTTCATCGACGACATATTGTCGTTTATTTTTCCCATCTCCAACAATGACTGAATTGAGACTGTCCAACTTGTCAACAGAAAGAACAGACCCTAGCTTCACATCCGCTTGACCTTTATTCGGATCTAGCAAGCGAAAAGCGTTCATAGGAATACCGCGCCAAGTCTCTGGACGACCTTTCGCTGGAGTGCCATCGCCCCGAACAACTGGCCCCCCATTACTGCGATAAACCACCGCACTTTTGGAAAACACGATTTTATCAATTTGACCCAAAGGAATCGATACCTTGTCCCTCCCTCGCTCGATCGATATTTTTTGCGTTTTCTCATCAATCTCTACAACTCTACCGCTTTTTGGTTCGCCCTTTTTCATAGAAATTTTTGCATCTGTCGGCAACCCTACGGGTATCGCCTGACTAGCCCTGGCCTGTGCTTGTACCGATCGCAAATTCTGTTTCTGGACATCCTGACTGGTTGCATTGACCTGTATTGCCATACCCGCTGTTATTGTGATAATTGCTACAACTAAAAATGAAAGTGTTTTACGTTTCATATTCCCCCTAAACCCCTTGAAGGATAAGCGTTAACCCCGTTAGCATTATATAATGGTAGTCAACATTTTTTCAAGGTGATTCCGTGACCGCTTCTCCTCAACCTACTCCCGAATCAAACATTTTAGGCAACTTTGCTAGTGTTGTTGGCTTATTTAGTATCGCTCTATTTTTCACGGGCTGGATTTATCGATGGTCTTATTTTTACTGCTTTCAGCTAAATGTAATTACCCTCGATTTACCAGTAGAATCGTTTTTCATAGTCCCGCTTCAGGTGTTTTTAGGGGATAGCTGGACAATTGTCAAAAGTGCGATCGCCATTCTGCTCGTAGCCCTAGCGATTTACCTCACTTTGTGGCTAGTTAGCAGTATCAACAAGACAGTTGCTGCTAAAATCAATGTCACAATTACACGGTGGCTGTCCTATCGTTACGGCAGAGGATTCAAGTGGATTTACCGCATCCTGAAGTCTTGGGAACAATTTAATATCAATAGATATAACTCGATCAAATTATTGCGATCGCTCGTTGACGAAATTATCATCGTCGGTTGGGTATTGCTAGTCTTATTTTGGTCAGCTTACCACCAAGGTATTGCCGATGCTCGACGCGATGCCGGGGAAAATTCGTCTTTACCTGCCGTTGCTTTAATCGCCAAGCAAGATAATATTGCTTTAGGCAGAAAACTCAGTGATGTCTTTGATGACAAACTTACTCTAGAAAAGTATAGATTTATTGGCGACAAAGGTTTATTTGATAGTTTCCTACGCAAGGAAGACACGGATAATAATCCCAAAGAACCTAGAGTCTGGCGGTTGCTTTTGGAGAGAGGAAACTGGATTTATCTGTTTCCGGCTTTAACAACAGAACAGCAAAAAGACCCTAAAGTCCGCCCGCCAGTGATGGCAATTCAACAAAGTCAATCCGGCGATCAATTGTTAATTATAAGTCCCGAACCTTCTAAACCGTCTAAATAAATGGGCTGCTAGTTTCTATCCATGATTATACACAGATAGCAAGAAACTTCCGTTAATTTTTATCTATAGCGTGCGTCAGCTACGATCGTTTTCGATTTAAGCTAACAATCTCATCAATGACGCACCCTACTACTGCGGCGAAACGGTGCGTCAGAATTATACTTTTTGTGGCGATTCAGAATTTCCTGTCGGGGTGACAAGTCGCCTATAACGCTGATAGAATAAGGCTCATAGCTCTTATGCCTTGTTGATAATTAGGCAGTTTATGTGGAGATAAAGACAT
>NZ_JAEQDE010000185.1:0-5001 GCF_020737865.1 Microcoleus sp. PH2017_35_SFW_U_B | reverse complement strand
CCTGTTCCACAAAGAGTTAATTTTATTGTGGGGTGGGCATCTTGCCCGCCCCCTTTCTTTCTTAGCAACAGGCAAGATGCCTGTTCCACAAAGAGTTAAATAGATTGCTGGTATTTTTCCAACAATTCTGGGATATAATCGTAGCCATCAACACCGATCGCCGGAATGATACTCGCTCGACTTTTCGCCAAAGACTGCTTAAAAGATTCAGCCCCCATTTGTCCGCGCAAAATTGTCAGCAAACCAGCCGATTGTCGCCATTCCATCGCCCCAATTTGCTCCAAAGTATACATCCCCAAACAGCCAGCAAAAATTGCTTGTTCTAGTTGATTCAGACTGTAATAAGCTTGAGCTAAATAAGCCAAATTGAGACCTTGGAGATATAAGTCGCCGGAAAATTGAGCCGCTTGCCAACCTTTGACCAAATACTCGATCGCACCGGCAGCATTTTCCAGAGCAATTTTAGCAATACCGAGGCTGCTGGAGCAAAAAGCTTGACTTTGGCGATCGCCCAATTTCTCCGACAGCAGCAAACCTTGCTCCAAATAACTAATAGCACTTTCGTAAACCTCCGGTTCCACCTCCTCCAACTGCCGCGCCTGGAACACCTCGCTGTAGCCCAAATTAGCCAGGGCGTTCGCCTCACCTTGCCGCTCTCCCGCCTGCCGTGCCATAATCAAAGCCCGCTGACTGTAATTAATCGCTTCCTGATAATTTTTTTGAGCCACATAATTGCGGCTAATGTGATTGAGATTGGCGACTTCACAGGCTTTATCTCCTTCCATCCGGGCAATTTCCAGGGATTGCTTGTGCAGTAAGATCGATCGCTCGTAGGCCCCAGCCGCCTGCATCGAATAACCCAAAAGCGTCAAAATTCGAGCCTTCGCTTGAGTACCTTCAACACGCCGCAGCGGTTCATCTAAATAATCCAAAGTATGCCGCAAAGCTTTACCATCAAACGAAGCAAAAATCCCGCCGTAAAGCGGAAAGTATTCCCGCTGAGAAAAAGTGCGTAAAATTTGCAAAGTTACTTGAAAACAAGCATTTGCCAACTGTTCGCCGCTCTTAGTAGAATTATTAAATCCACTAGCTAGCTGACTCCAAATTACAGAAAAAGTAATGTAAGTAGAAATCGAAGCTTTTGTGGACACTTTGGAATCGTAAACTTGCTTGTCGAACCATGTTACCAAAGCCCGTTGCAAACACTGCAAAATTATCGCCAATTCCAGCAACGTACCTAATTCTACATTAGACTGCTTGGCTGCAAATTCAACGATAGAATCACCCCTGGCAATAGTCTGTAAAAGAGCGTTAGCAAAGGCACTATTAACTTTTTTTGACCAAAAAGCCCAAGGCCCATTTTGTTCGGGACTGCCGGCGAATCCTAGCTGCTGTGGCTGATAAATCCAGCCGACGAGTTCCGGTTCCAAGCGCTGCCAAGATTCTAAACCTTTAGCAATCCCGGCTGTGATTTGCAGCAAATCTCGTTCGGTTTCGGGATTGGTAGTTTGCAGCATTTGTTGGTGCACAGATTTTGACAATTGCTGCAATTGATCGAGAGTCAGCGGATGTTCTTTATTGGGATCAATTATTTGCAATATTGCCAGGAGGCGGCCGTTAGATTCGGCGGCAAGGATTTGTTGGATGGAAGATGCGATTTCGCGATCGACGCGGTTATCCTTCTGCCAACGTTCCCATTCTCCTTGGATAGTTTTTAGCGCTCTGAGGCTGCGATTTGCCTTGGCTTGTTTGATTTCGTCCTTTTCATTTCTGAGCAGGTTATCGGTGGCATCGAGGCGTTCGCCAAAACAGCGTTCAAAGATTTCGCCCGTGCCGGTGCCAATGTCTTGCACCAACATTTGATATACTTGTTCTTTAGAGCGAATTTGACCTTTGAGGGTGATTTCGACAATTTTATCGATCAGTGCTAGGTAGCGATCGCGCAATGAAGTAGATTCTGGCATAAGTTATTTTTAGTTAATAAATTTTTATTGACACGGCGCGCCGTATTGCAGGCTGCTACTTAATTTTACAGATCATCTGGATTAATGCCCATGTCTCGGAGGCGATCGGCCAATCGATTTGCTCGCTGTCTTTCAGATTCAGCGCGTTGACTTTCTAATTTAGCCCGCTGACTTTCAGATTCAGCGCGTTGACTTTCAGATTCAGCCCGCTGACTTTCAAATTCGGCGCGTTGACTTTCAGATTCAGCGCGTTGTCTTTCTAATTCAGCCCGTTGTCTTTCAAATTCTTCTGGAGTCAGAACCCAATCGCCACTAGCATCGTACCAGCGCAGCCACAACCTCGAAAAACCTTGATAATTACCTTCCCACAAACCAATACCTAACTCCAATTCCGGTATCCAGAATCGCGAATCAGTTAAAACTTGTTCGCAGTAACGATTATCAATCAATTGAAATACTCTCAGTTGATTAGTGTAGCGACTAAAAACAAAGTAGTAAGGAATCTGCAAAATCTCTTCATAAACTCGCCACTTAGTAGGCGGTTTATTTCGGACTTCTGGTGTGATTCCCAAATCTTCATCTTCAGTTCCAGGTGACAGCAGTTCCACTACTACTAGAGGACTAATATTTTCTTGCCACATCACGTAGCTGAGGCGCAAATCCTCACCTCGATAAAATCTAGAAGCGCCCAAGACAACGAACCAATCGGGTCTTTTATACCAATTGAGATGATTGGAATCGTAGTATAGATTGAGGTCTGTCGCTATAAAGATTTGGTCTAGCGGATGGTTGCGGGGGCGGCAGGTTTGACGCAGCAGTTCGGGTTGATAGTCATGAAATTCGTCAGGCAAACCGGGCTCCTCCGGGTCTTCACTAGGTAGATCGTACATCGTAGGGAGCAGTTTTGTTTGGTAAGGCTGCGAATCCGGTACGTACATCGTCATAAAATTACCCGGGCGAGACGGCTTAAGGAGATTGAGGCGGTACGGTAATTAAGACATTATAGCGGTTTTCGATTTCTTTGGGTAGAAAGTCAGTATCCTTTGCACCGGAAATCTTGGCCAAATAACAATCACGAACTGCTAACATAAAACCTTTAATTGCCTCTGGCGCATTCTGAAAGTCGGCATCTATTAGAAAATCGCGCCACTTATTTTCATTGTCATCATAAGTCTCTACTAAATGCAGGCCTGCTAAATACTCGGCTACGGGGTCAAGTACAAAGCGGACATTCTCTTGGCTGGGAAGATTCGTTTGGATGAGGTGGAGTTTTTCTTCGAGATAGTTGAGGCGTTGCTCTGCATTTTGTGAATTTAAAATTGATAGCGCATTGATGGCATCTTTAATCTTCGTGCTAGCGGGTCGATAAGTTAGTTTCAAGCATTCCCAAGCCAGCAATTGAGCATCTTCGTACATGGTACGATTTGTCAATTTATGCTCTGCTACATCCCGGTTGAGTTCCTTCAGGTACGCCAGCATCAAATCTGGTATATTTTGAGGTAGTTTTTCATCTTTTATTCCTTCCATTTTAGCGATTAACACATCTGCGTACAGTTTGGCAAACAATACAGTTGTACTTCTTCCTTGAATTCTGATTTCTTCTAAAAGTTTAGCCAAATCGCCGCAGACATAATGAAATTGCGAACCGTTGAAAAGATTCAGTTTACCTAGCTTTTCCAAGTATTTTTCCATAAAAGCTGATAGCTCAGAACCTTCTATTCGCAACGGGTGAATCGTTGTTTTGGGGACGTTAGGCATTGTTGAATCTAGTCGCGAAGTCACAACCAAAGCATTGACGGGGAAATCGGGAGAATTAGGGTTAATTTCCTTTTGAGTTGTTTCTGCCATTTCGGAAAAATGGTCTACAATTACCAGGATACGGCGCTGTTGCAGCAAGTGTTGCAGCAGTTCTTGAGCAATGGGGGTAGGATGGTTGCTGATAGATTTTAGCTGACCGCTGATGGCTTCTAAGAACGGATGTTTGGCTGCGAGAGATTCACTTCCTAGTTGTTCGATCAGAATTGGAATCATCAGGTGTTTGCAGAGGCGTTTGCTTTTATCTGCTGCCATTGCCCTATCTGCAATTTGACAAGCGATGCTAGTTTTGCCAATGCCACCTTCACCCCATATCAGCAGGCAAAATCGCTTTTTGGTGAAAATTGATTGCAAATCTTCGCCCCTGAGTTCAGGTACTTTTTTGTCGTCTAATTCAAAAGCAACTGGGATGTAAGTAGCGCGGCTTTTGACTGTTTCGTTTGTGGAAAATTGTTCGCGGACTGTTTTGATGTGGGCTGAAACCCAGGCATCTAGGACTCTGGGACGGTAAAGAAAAAAGCTGAAAAAGGTAAGGTCGCGAGTTCGCACTGGAGCACCGCCCAATGTTTCAGGTAGTTTGAATTCGTAGGGTTTGAGTGCGTTGTTGATTCGCAGCAGCCATAGGGGACGCAGCCGCAGGATTGCCAACCAAAGGGAGGGGAAGAAGATGAAGTAAATTATTGTTGCTGCTACCCATTGATTCTGGCTAATTAATTTGAATAACTTGGCGTTTTGTTCGGCTTTGAGAACATTGATGTATACGCGGAGATTTGCGATCGTTGGTTTTGAGAAATCGGCTTTAGGTTCTGCCAAAACTTTCAAGGCTGATTCTAAGTTTGACACAGCCTGATTTAACTCAGTTGAAGTTAGCGTCTTTGCCTTTTCTTGAAGGCTAAGAGCAATACTCACCAAAGCACGGGCCGCACTCCTACGCACATCTGCATCTGAGTCTTTAAGCAGGGGAATTAGCTGCGGCACAGCAGTTTTAGCTTCTGCACCTATATTCCCCAAAGCATCGGCGGCACTGCTACGCACATCGGCATCGGAGTCTTTAAGCAAGGAAACTAGCTGTGGCACAGCAGTTTTAGCTTCTGCACCGATATTCCCCAAAACATAGGCTGCCCTGCTACGCACATTTGCATCGGAGTCTTTAAGCAAGGAAACTAGCTGTGGCACAGCAGTTTTAGCTTCTGCACCGATATTCCCCAAAGCAAAGGCTGCG
>NZ_JAEQDE010000184.1:0-5020 GCF_020737865.1 Microcoleus sp. PH2017_35_SFW_U_B | reverse complement strand
GGGTCTGAAGTAGCTGGGGGAAGCCCCCAGGAGGATGTCTGCGGCAATGACTGCATCTTTTCGGACTTTTTGAGAGCCAATTTTTGCCCGTGCTAGTTCCACGACTGCTTCGGGCGATGTTTGGCCTTGCAAGATTTCAACAGTCTTGTTTTCGTCAGCATTGGGTACGGTTGTGGTTCGGCTGTTATGTCTGGCCGCTGTTCTCAAACATTCGATCGATTTAAGTTTTCCAACTCTCAAAACGGCCTGTGGTGTATGAAACATGGCGGTGTCCTCGCCTCCCAAGTTTTGCTCGCTTTTTTATGCTTTTGACAATCCCTGGTTAAAGGATGCCTTCAAGGTCGATCGTTTTTATGGTGGTATCCTGACCTCCCAAGTTTTGCTTTTGACAATCTCTGCTTAAAGGATGCCTTTAAGGTCGATCATTTTTTGGGTGTTGCTAAATCATTGTAGGTGGCGCAAACTCGAACCAGAGAAGTCCTTAGAGTCGATCGTAACAAGCATCATAGTCGCTCCTGACTTAAAGCCACAAAAATAATTGCGATCGCCAACAGCAAGCCGAACGCGCTTACTGGTTACAATTGGCTTGCTTAGACTAATTTACCTCAGTTTTTCGGTTCTCCATTTTGGTCGAAAAAACATAGATTTCGATACCCCTAAGTATTCCGTAACTGAGATCGTAAAAAACGGTGCAATGCGGAGTAAGTAAAGACGCGCAAGTTTTGTGTCCATGCCCCCCTGTAGTATTGGTCTGTATCTAGGTTTTGGGCAAGGTTGGCTTCCTATTCAATGCAAATTTTGACAGTCTAAAAACCCCTGTAATCCTTATCCTGTATGAATTTTGGATAGACAAAAATTGATCTAAGTGTAACGTTAATAGACAAAAGTATAAAGTTCGCAGACGAAAATGAGATGAAAGCGTACCAAAATGGACGAACTGCGAACGAATGTTATCACGTCAAGTTTGGTGTAGTTTTAGTATTGGTAAATCAAGTTTGGTTGCAGTTTGGTAGTGCTTGATTGCAGTAAAATGTAATTTGGTTGCTGTTATGAATCGGTATCATTAAGCACATTTTTTTGTAAAAGTTTTGCACATTGTCGAGCGAGAAACCGTAGTTTTTCAAGCCGGGAGGATTAACTAAATAAAATATTACCTATTCAATACGACTCTTAATACCCCGATTGAAGCAGCGCCTCGTCGAGCAAATCTGTTAGTTTGAGTGTAAGAGCCCACTGGTTCATATAGCCGATATCGAGCCCCAGTTGCACTTTTAAAACTCCCAACACATCCCTCCACTGTTTTTGGGAACCGCCAGGAATTAGTTTGTACCAACTGAGTTTTTGCAGGACAATATCTTCGGGCGAGTAAATGTAAATTCCCTCTTCTTGTAAGCTGCTAACAGGGTAAAGCTGTCGTCGGTTCATTACCGAAGCGGAAAAAGGGTCATCGCTGCCCATTACAAAAATATCCGCTTTCTCCATAGAAGGCAAATATATGACATTGAAAGATGATTCGCGGGGCGATCTTCTTGACTTAGCAATTGCTTCATTCACAGCAGACTCGCTGATATAAAACTCGCCTGACATGGCATCAATTAGCCTCTGTGCTGTTCGCGCCTCCAGGTCAATTACTAAGTCCAAATCTTGCGTAGACCGGTTCTCTCCCAGCAGCGAACTCGCCACTGAACCGCCTATCACATAAGGAATATTCAGCGGGAACAAAATATCGGCTATTTTTCGCGCTAATGCGATCGGATCTGCAATCACTAACTCACCCCAATTATTGCTGTTTGATAAAACTTTTATCCACTCAGTACCTAAGCACCTTTTAATAAATTCTTGTCGAACTTTTGCCTCAGTAGCATTAGGATACTGACTCTCTATTCCCAATATTGCCAGCCTTCGCACCGATTGAGTGAAAGCGCAAGTCCGCTGTAATTTTTGTTGGGGCGTTAACTGCCGCAATAGCTGAAACATCAGCACGTCAGCCTCAATACTGGTATCGATAGATTGTGGCTTGTATCCCGACTTAACTGTGACTGCTGGCATTAACGGCATGATACAATGGAGATCGAGGGCCTAGATTCCACAATTGTATTACAGAATCAAAGTTTTTCAGGCGGATTGAAAAAGTTGATGTCTTTTTTTAATTATTATAAAAAATTGAACCAGTAAAAACACTTGCTATAATGATATCCAGAGCAAAGGCAATAGTTGCTAGAGTCAATAACCAGATGGCAAGATTTAGACGTTTACCTTTCTTGATTGCAGCTTCCTCAAATAATTCTATAGCTTCAACCCAAGTATTGGTAATGTAAGCTCTGTATCTTTCATTGGACTCATTGTACCAATAATCAGTCATTAACTCTCTGGGTTTAACAATAGTACCGATAGGGTTAGATGTTAGTCCTGTAGCAATTGTAAAAATAGATGCAGTAGAGAATACACATACGATTACTTTGAGAATCAAACAAGTAAGACACCCTGTGTTTATTCCTGGTAAATCCGCAGCAAACCTTAGTAGCAATCCCCCAAAGCCCAAAAATGTTCCTAGCCTCCCGTTTAGGTTGTCTAGGGCTTCATTTCGAGCTTTGTAAACTGATTCTGTATACTCGTAAGCCACGCTAATATTTGTAGAACCCGTTGCACCTTCTATAATGGATTGAGTGTTGTTATCTTCCATAAATATGTCTAATACCAATAACCCAGAGAAACCATCTACTCCCGACCCTTCACAACCTCCCATCCCTCAAAAAGCCAAAGGTTTTACCGGACCTGCCAACCAAACACCTCCTGCCACACCAAGTGAGGGAACAGTGGCCAGATTCGACGGCGGTTACAAAAACATTGTAACGTTTAATCAGCAACCGAAAAATTCCGACTAAGATTTTTTTCACACTACTGTTCTTGGGGGAGCAGAGTTTGATAGCCCTCTTCCCCAACTCATCCAAAATCCGCTCCTTTCCCCCGTCCAATTGACCAGATTCTATTTCCACACGATTACAAAGATGAGCTTGTGCGTTAATCCTCATTGCCAGAATCCGAAAAATGCCGCCGATAATATATTGCGCTGCTCTAGCTGCGGTTCTAATTTGTTGCTAGAAGGGCGCTATCGCGTCGCCTCCATACTGGGAGAAGGTGGCTTTGGCAAAACTTACGAGGTCAGCGATCGCGGGCGACCTCCGAAAGTTCTAAAAGTTTTGATTAAAAACACTCCCAAGGCTGTAGAACTATTCAAGCGAGAAGCCGAAGTTCTATGCCGCCTCAAGATTTTAGGAATTCCCAAAGGTGAAGAGTATTTTATATTTACTCCCGGTAACAGTCAGGAACAAGTGCATTGCTTCGTAATGCAAAAAATTGAAGGCGAAAATTTGCAAGATTGGATGTCCCAGCGGGACGATCGACCGATCGGCGAAAAGAAAGCCCGTCTTTGGTTGGAGGAGTTAGTTTATATCCTCAGCGACCTCCACCAGAATCAGTTATTTCACCGGGATATCAAGCCGTCCAACATCATGCTTTCTCAGGACGGATTGCTGGTATTAGTAGATTTTGGAACCGTGCGAGAAATCACCCAAACTTACGAAGGGAAACACGCAGCCAAGCAAATCACGACTATTCATACCCCCGGCTACGCTCCCTTGGAGCAATTCTGCGGCCAAGCTTCCCCGCAATCTGATTTCTTTGCCTTGGGCCGTACTTTTGTTTATTTGCTAACCGGAAAGCATCCTAATGAATTCAACAATCCCTACGAGCATGACCTTTACACTGACGAATTAGAGACTTGGCGCGATGAAGCACCCCATATTTCGCCCGTATTTGCAGATTTTATCGACCAACTCATGGCGCGGCCCCTTCAGAATCGCTTTGCGGATACTAAGGCAATTTTGCAACGGCTCCAAGAAGTTGACGAAATTTTGCATCCTCGCGTAGCCATTACGCTAGAAAGGTATCGATTGCAAAAAAAGTTGCAAAAAATGCAGAGGGATGAAGAACTTTTGTCTGATATTCGCCAGTTATCTCAACACTACTTTGAGAGATTTTCCAATGTACAGCCTGCATTGGAAAATTCAATAGATTGGCAACAAGTTGCCTTATACTGCACGTTGGGCGATTTATCATCTGGACATTCACAATCTGTACGCTGCATGGCTATTAGTCCAGACGGGCAGTTCCTCGTTAGTGGTTGCGACGGTGGAGTTGTCAAAGTTTGGAACTTGATTGAGGAAGAAGAACTTTATACACTTAAAGGTCACTCAGCAAGCGTAATTTCTGTAGCTATTAGCCCAGACGGCGAAACTTTGGCGAGTGCTAGTGCCGATCAAACCATTAGATTGTGGAACCTCAAAACCGGGCAAGAAATTCAAGCTTTCTTAGGGCATTCAAAGCCTATAACTTGCGTCGCTTTTCATCCAAAAAAAAATTCAGTTTTATTTAGTGGCAGCCTCGATACAACTGTCAGCATTTGGAATCTTGAAACCGCTCAAATAACGCATACCTACGCTAGACATACTAACGGCGTTACTTGCTTAGCCGTTCACCCCAACGGGAAAATTCTAGCCAGCGGCAGCCACGATTGTACTGTCATCGTTTGGAGTAACTACACCCTCGTCGGTCATTCTGCTCCTGTGGTATGCGTAGCAATTAGCCCAGATGGACAAACTCTCGTTAGCGGCAGTCAAGACAAAGAGATTAAAGTATGGAACCTGAACAACGGTGAGCTGCTTCGTACTTTGACCGGACATTCCGCCCCTGTCTGGTCTTTAGTAATGAGTCCAGACGGGCAGACTCTCGTTAGCGGTAGCGAGGATACAACCATCAAAGTTTGGAACTTAGAAACTGGGGAGGAAATTAAAACCCTCGCTCACAACTTGGCATCTGTTACCTCTTTAGCTATTAGTTTTGATGGTCAACTTTTAGCTAGTGGCAGGGGGAACGCATCTTATTGAACACTCTTCGCTAGTGGTGAGTATATTTTGAGATAAATTCACCATTCTTAGAAGCTATAGATACGCTTTGTAAT
>NZ_JAEQDE010000061.1:0-37728 GCF_020737865.1 Microcoleus sp. PH2017_35_SFW_U_B | reverse complement strand
TTAATTTTTGGGCTGGGTGGGGGCGGGTTTTTATAATTGTCGTTGGGTGTCATATATTTCGGTGAACCCGCCCCTACAGGATGGTGATATAATATTCGATATTGTGTTGATTACAAAAAAAAATATGAAATACAATCCCAATATTCATCATCGTCGTTCTATTCGTCTCCCCGGATATGATTACAGCCAACCTGGTGCATATTTTGTGACAATTTGTATTTGGCAACGTCAGTGTATATTAGGTGACATTGAAGAACAAAATATGCTATTAAGCCGTTACGGTGAAGTAGTCAACTTTAATTGGTTTAATCTCAAGACAGTATATCCTCATATAGAATTAGATTCTTTTGTCATTATGCCGAATCATTTTCATGGAATCATCATCATAGAAAATCAGGATAAACGTCATGGGTTATCGGAAATTGTGAGAGGTTTTAAAACATTTTCTTCCAGTCGTATCAATCAACTACGCCGTGTTTCAGGAATCCAGGTATGGCAAAGGGGTTATTACGAACATATTATTCGCGATGAGACAACGTTTGCCAAAATTCAGGAATATATTATCAACAATCCGTATAAGTGGGAAACCGATGAAATGTACCCATCTAAAAAGTTTTGCAATTCCAAGAGAATCAATATTAAATTAGACAGTAAAAATGTATTATTGATGAATTTACGATCTTAAAAACAGAATTCGTAAGGGCGGGTTCGCCAGCGAAGTTGTCACTCACAAACAATCTCAAAAACCCGCCCAACCCAACCAATAAGCCCCAAAAACCTCCCCGCTACATGGTTGAATTCAATGTATTCTTAATTTCTGGGTGGGTGGGGGCGGGTTTTTATAATTGTCGTTGGGTGTCATATAATTCGGTGAACCCGCCCCTACAGGATGGTGATAAAATATTCTTTATCGTATTTTATGCCCAAATTCGTAGGGGCGGGTTCGCCACCGAATTTGTCACTCACAAACTATCTCAAAAACCCGCCCCAACCCAACCAATAACCCCCAAAAACCTCCCCGCCACATGGTTAAATTCAATGTATTCTTAATTTTTGGGCTGGGTGGGGGCGGGTTTTTATAATTGTCGTTGGGTATCATATATTTCGGCGAACCCGCCCCTACAGGATTGTCCTGATATTGATTGTCAATTAATTTATTATCATCATATCATCTACTAACAAAAACCATGAAATCAGCGGACAAAAACAATCTATTTTTCCTAACATTCCTCTCCTTCAGCACCTTAGCAACTTGGGAAACAGGACTTTTCACCCCATCCCAAATAGCCACAGCCCAAATCACCCCCGACACTGACGGCACGAATACTCAAATCACCCCCAGTGGCAACCAATTTAACATCCAAGGCGGCCAACAATCCAGCGACGGTACAAATCTATTTCACAGTTTCCAACAATTTGGTTTAACTCAAGGACAAACTGCTAACTTTATCTCAAATTCCAACATCCGCAATATTTTAGGGCGAGTTGTCGGCGGCGATGCTTCCATAATTAACGGCTTAATTCAAGTTACGGGCGGCAATGCCAACTTATTTTTAATGAATCCGGCGGGGATTGTTTTCGGTGCAAATTCCAGCTTAAATGTTCCCGGTTCTTTCACCGCGACTACTGCTACAGGAATTGGTTTCGGCAATAACTGGTTTAGTGCAGTTGGCGCGAATAATTATGCACAATTAGTCGGAAATCCGAACAGTTTTGCTTTTACAAATCTACAGCCGGGAGCAATTATCAATTTAGGTAGTTTGGCTGTGAAACAGGGACAGAGTTTAACTTTGTTGGGCGGCACGATTGTGAGTACGGGACAACTTGCTGCACCGGGAGGCAATATTACGATTGCTGCGGTTCCGGGTGAGAATTTAGTCAGAATTAGCCAACCGGGAAATCTGTTAAGTTTGGAGATTCAACCGCAATCTATGGCTGGTAGTTTGCCTCAAACTTGGGTGTTGCCAGTTACATCTTTGCCACAGTTGTTGACGGGTGAAGGGATAAGTGTAAGAGAAGTGACAGTTAATTCTCAAGGAGACGTAGTATTAACTGGTTCGACGACTCAATTAAAAAATGGAGATGCTTTTTTCAACGGAACTATTAGTACGTTATCTACAACTGATAAAATCAACAGTGGCTCCGTACTTTTACAGGCTCTCGGTAATATTATTACAACAGATATTAATACTAAATGGTTCGGTGCATTAGGCAGGGGAAATTCAGGCAATATCACTATTACCAGCACAGCAGGAGGCATAAACACTACTGCTGGCACTTTATCTAGTTATTCGTATAATGGCAATGCTGGTAATATAACACTCAATGCTCAACAAAATATTGTCACTGCTAGTTTAGAATCAGCACTAGATCAATATGTCACTGGTTATGTCAAAACAGGAAACTCTGGTAATATTTCGATTACTAGCACGGGAGGCTCCATCGATACCAGTGCTGGAGGTTTAGACAGTAGAGCAAATAATGGTAATGCCGGTTCCGTTACTCTACAAGCTAAGAATAATATTACTACTGCTGAGATAATAACTCTTCTCTTGGGCGGGACAAGTGGCAATAGTGGCAATATTTCGATCGTAAGTACAGAAGGAAGCATAAATCTTAATGGTGGTAGCTTACATAATAAAAATTCTCAACCAGATAATTTTGCTTACAAATTAGATACAGGAATTACATTCGGAAAAGGAGGTTCTATTTATCTAGAAGCTAAAAATGATATTACAACTGGCATAATTTATACTAGAGTCACTAATAATGGCGTAGGGATTAGCGGCAATATTTCTATTTTAAGTCGAACAGGAAATATTAATCTCAGTGGTACACAGATATCAACCAATTCTGACAATAATAACGGTGGTGTAATCAGATTGGAGGCTAATGGCAATATTAATGGTTATCAAATTTCTACGACTGGTAGGCAAGAAGGTGGTGCAATAAGTCTCAAGAGTGGTGGTTCGATCAATTTGGATTCGCTCAATGCCGATGGTGAAAACAGCAAAGGTGGAAATATTACGGTTCAAGCTCAAAATGGTATTCAAATATCACCGGGTAATCCAATTTTTTCTCGTTCTTCTGGGGGAAATGGTGGTAATATCACATTATTTAATACTAATCAAAATATAAGCATTGGTAGTGCAAATACCGAGTCTAAATCACAAGGTGGCAATATTGACATTACTAATACCAATGGTAATATCAATACAAATCAATTGGTTGCCGGTGCTTATGTACCTGCTTCTCCCCCATTCACAACTCAAACGGGTGGTAATATTAATGTAAGTGCTGGCGGCAATATTACTACTACTATTGTTGCGTCACAAGCTCAGCAACAAAGCGGTTCAATAAATCTTAATAGTAATGGTTCTATAAATACTCAAAATCTGTTTACTGTAGGTAATAATAATGGTGGAAATATTACTCTAAAAAGTGGCACTACGATCAATACCACTGCTGGACTGATCAATGCAATGGGTGGTAATAATGGCGGTAATATTTCCCTCGAAGCCACCGGCAATATCAATACAGGCGGAATTGGCAGCGCTCTATTATTAAGCGGATTTAACGCTAATAGTGGTAATCTTCGCATTCAAAGCGGCGGTAATGTTAACACAACTGCTGGCCCAATTTTTACTGCGGCAGCCAATGGTAGAGGTGGAAATGTAGCCATAGATGCTAAAGGAACTATGGCGACTTCTACTATCAATTCCCGCACTTTTTCTACCAATACTAATGTGATTGGTGGCAATATCGATCTCACGGCAAAGGAATCAATTACTGCGGCGGGAAATATCGAGACTAACCGCAATAATATTACATTTAATGCTCCGTTAAGATTGGCGAATGACCTGTCTGTAAAAATCTCTGGTACAGGTGATATTACTTGTAAGTCTACAGTTGACGGGCCTTACAATCTGACGGTTAAACCTGATACGGGAATGGCTCAATTTTTCGCTCCTATCGGTAACGTGACTCCTCTCAACAGCGTCAAAATTGAAAATGATATTACAAGAACGACTGTCGCAATCAATATTTCTACAACTAATAATATTACCACGCAAAATATTACTTCTCCGTTGGGAATTTCTTTGTACAGTGAGAAGGGAGCAATTCAAACGGGGAATCTTAATTCTAGTTCCTCTACTAATGGTGGAAATATTAGTCTAAATGCTGGTGGCAATATTACTGTTAATCAAATTGACAGTCAGAGCATGGGTAATGGTAGAGGTGGAGATATCTATGTTTGGACTGAAAAGTTTTTTCGATCAATCAATTCTTTTTCAGATAGAAATGGGGTTGCTGCTAGCATTTCGTCTGCTGGAGATGCTGGGGATAAAGGCGGTACAATTTTGCTGCGTCACGGCGGTAATGGACTGACGCCTTTTATTGTTGGCGATTCAACAACTAATGGAACTGCTGGTGCTATTACTCGGGGAAATGGCACGTCTTCACAAATTTTGTCTGGTAATAGATATTTTTATACATACAAACAGGATACAGAAAAGATTGAAATTCGATCGACCCCAGAGCCTCAGCCATCACCTACACCGACTCCTTCAGCAACGCCGACTCCTGCGACTGCAACTACTCCAGCGACTGCACCTGCAACTACTCCAGCGACTGCGCCTGCAACTACTCCAGCGACTGCGCCTGCAACTACTCCAGCGACTGCACCTGCAACTACTCCAGCGACTGCGCCTGCAACTAGCCTGCAACTACTCCAGCGACTGCGCCTGCAACTACTCCAGCGACTGCGCCTGCAACTACTCCAGCGACTGCGCCTGCAACTACTCCAGCGACTGCGCCAACAACCGCACCAACTCCCGCACCTTTACTTATACCCAGACGCCAGCCACCACAGGGTTTATCCCCCGCCGCAACTCCCACCCCAACACCGGAAAGCCCGATCGCAACTCCCACCCCAACACCCGATCGCCCGATCGCAACTCCCACCCCAACACCCGAAATCCCATCCCAAACACCCGCAATCTCGATCGCAACCCCAACCCCATCCCCAACACCCGAACCCCCGCCGATCGACCTTTCCCCCATCCAAGAACTGCTAAACACCAATTTCTTCACGCTTCCGCCCCGCACAACCCGCACACAGCCCTCAGCCCCAACAATACCAAGCGCGAGCGATCGCATACCCGCCGCACCCACAATTCCCCCGATCGCCCAACTCACCGCCCCGATCGCACCTCCAAGTGCGATCGCTCCTCCAAGTGCGATCGCACCAAATCCAACACCCGCACCCCTACAATCGCCTGACAATCCCTCTGTAGCAGCAATTCCACCTGTAATTGCACCCTCTTTCTCTCCCATTCCCGCACCCATTCCCCCAGCCGCAGTAGCACCCGCCCAAAGCGAAAATCCGCAACAAGATTTAGCCTTTTTAATTGGCGATTCATTAGGAGCAAAAACCACCATCACTCTAAATCCTGAAACCGGAATCCAAACTTTTAATTGGGCATTTAATAATCCCCAAAACAATTTCTCTCTCACACCACCGCCTATTCAAAAAACAGCAGAAATCACTTTAATAACACCTCCAGAAAACCCACCAGAAAACCCGCCACCGCCAAGCTCTTCTCTTTCCGAAAAACCCGACGGATGGATAGTCTTAAAACCTACTCCTGCGCCTACTATTGAGCCACCCGTTGAGGCGATCGAGCCTAATTCCTTGGCAAACATTCCCGAAAGTACTCCGCCGCCAACTCCAGCACCCGCACCAATTCCAGCTCCAGCACCCGCACCAATTCCAACTCCCGCACCAGCTCCAGCACCCGCACCAATTCCAACTCCAGCACCAACTCCAGCAGCCGAAACTCCCCCACCCGCAAATATTCCCAATCTTTTTCCCTTAGAAATTAGCAGATTTAGCGTTGAACAAGCTTTAGATCAAGGCAATGCTGATGAGGCTATTGCCTTAATCGATAAACTCTTTGAACAAGACTATGAAAACTACTTTAAAGAAGATTTTACTGACAAAAGAGTCAATGTTGAGTATATCAGAGAAACTCTGAAAACAATTAAGACAGAAACCGGAAAACAAGCCGTAATCGTTTATGCCTTCGCCAGTCTCGAATCATTGTCGCTAATATTAGTAGTTCCCGAAGGTCCTCCAATTCTGAAATCTATTAAAGTCAATCGTGTAAACTTGAATAAAATCGTAAATGAATTTCAAAAAAATATCTCAAATCCAGATAGTCTTGAAGATAAAGACTTGGCAAATGCGAAGCAACTTTATGATTTATTTGTTGAGCCAATTTCTAAAGAATTAGCAGAATTAAATATAGATACGCTAGTTTTTTCCTTCGATGCAGGTTTGCGACAATTGCCCATAGCAGCTTTCTACGATGGCGAACATTTTTTAGTAGAAAAGTACAGCCTCGGCTCAATTCCCAGTGTCAGCTTGACTAGCACTAATTATGAAAGCTTAAAAAACGCTCAAGTTTTAGCGATGGGTGCTTCCCAATTCCCCCATACTAATAAACCAAAGTTGCCTGCGGTGCCGATCGAATTATCTGCGATCGCCGGTACCAGAAGCAACAGCCAAAATGCTGGTGAATTACCGCTGTGGCGCGGCCGCTTTTTTCTCAATCAAGATTTTACCGTGGAAAATCTCACCAAACAGCGGCGGCAGCAACAGGCTTTTGAGATTGTTCACCTAGCTACTCACGCCAGCTTCCCGCAACATCAAAACGGACGCAAGGAGGCTGAAATTGACCTGTGGAACCGCTCTTTGGCTCTGGATAAATTTCGGTTGGCGAAGTGGTACGATCGCAGGCAAGTACAGTTATTGGTGTTGAGTGCGTGCGAAACTGCGATCGGCAATAGTGACGCAGAAATGGGTTTTGCTGGACTGGCAGTCCGCAGCGGTGTAAAATCAGCTTTGGCGAGTTTGTGGAAAGTTAATGATTTTGCGACTTTGGGGCTGATGACTGAGTTTTATGCTAATTTGCGATCGACTCCCATTAAGGCTGAAGCCCTCAGACAAGCTCAACTGGCGATGATTCGCAAACAGGTCGTGATTAAAGATGGTAAGTTGGTGGGGAGTCAAAAAAGGGCGATCGATCTTACTCGGGCCGGACAAGTACCAAATTCAGATTTATCTCATCCCAAATTTTGGGCCGGATTTACACTAATTGGCAGTCCTTGGTAATCAGCTAGCGCGCATCTAATTTTAATACCAAATTGTCAAAAAATCTTTTTTGCAAAAATGAGATGCTCCAGGCCAAACGTAAAACTAAACTCTTTAGCCAAGCAAAAACCATGAGCAACTTTACTAAAATATTCAAGTCAAAAGATAAATCCTCAATCACCTTGAGTTTAGAGGAATCCGTCGCGGCGATCGCACTTGTCGCAGCGGAGGCTAATTCCCCTGACGCCGATGCAGATATCTTAGAAAGCATACTTTGGGATTCAGAAATATTTGCTGAATTCTCGGAAGATGATATGTCAGAAATGTTTCAACATTTGGCAAATATTATCGCGGAAGATGGTTTGGGAGGATTATTTAATACCGCCCATGAATCACTTCCAAATGAGGTGGTTTTGGATACTTTTGCCATTGTCGTAGCAATGTTTGTCGTAGATGATGAAGTGTCGAAAAAGCACCGGGATTTTCTCAAGGAATTTCAAGAAGTATTAGGTGTAGACGATGAGGAAGCCGAAGAAATTATCGGGGATGTAATTGCTGCATACTCCCACCTAGAAATCGAAGAGGCTGATTTCGATTTAGAAGAGGAGCCGTTGTACCTGTCTGCTAAACGCAATTTTACTGTCTCAATTCCAGTTGACAAGCAACGAGGCGGTAGGATTGATGATGGAGAAGGCTATGTTGCATTTTCTGATGGCTTTGGTGTTTTGCTGAAAATTGATTATTTCCAGACGGCTAGCGAAGTGGAAAAATTAATCGAGTCAGCGGGCGAATGGGCTTATCTTACTTCGTTTCTTAACAAGTTTATTGACGATCAAATTCTCGCTAAATTTGCTGATTCTAAGTTGCTCTACACTGAATATTTAGAAGATGAAGAAGCTTATTTTGCAGTGGTCGATTTACCGGGGAGTGCAACTCTCAGCGTGCAAGAAAAAGATGCCGCAGCTACTAAAGTGGATGCTTACCGGGGATTTATGGCTTTTATAGTTGACGATTTTTGCTACACGGTAAGTTGTCAGCGAGTTTATCAGGCTAAGGATGAATTGGGTTCTCTTGAGTCGGAGGTTGAGGGCATTATGAACAAGATTTTTGACTTTATTGAGACGATCGAATTTTCTGAGGGCGAATAAACATGATTTATAGCGGATTGAGGGAAAGATTAAGTATTGATGAATCAATCGCTCAATCGCTCAATCAAAAATTTCTGTAGGGTGCGTCGCCAGGAGATTTGCGCTTGAATGCTAAAGATTTACCGAGGCGACACACCCGAAGAAACTTCTAGATATTAGAGTAGAGGTTTTTTGCATTGACACTCTCAGCGCTCTTCGCGACTGAGATTCTTAAGAAATTTCGTTCTTAATATCCCTATTGCTAGGGTTCCTGGGCGCAATCCTATTGCCAAAAAATGGCAGGCTGCTATCCTTGCCTTTGGGCAAGCTCCTCAAGCGTTTAAGGGGCTCGGGCCCTTGGTAACGCGAGAGTCCCCGCGTACCTTTAATATATGGTAGGCATTTGCTTCCCAGGTTTACACCTGTGTATCCATCCCAATAAGAGAGTGTAACGGCAAAAGACCTTTTTACACTGCTAAAAATGTTAAGAATTAAGAAAAATTCACGGCGGTTAAAACCGCCCGTGCCACTTTCATCTCAGGTCTAAAGACTCAGAGTTTTCCGCTTGCCGAACTTTTTTTATAAAATAGTGCGATCGAGAATTCGGCTGTTTTGACCAATTCTCGATCGCACTTCCAACTCAAATCACTCAACCGCAGTCGAGAGATAGCAGCAATTAGTGGGCCCTTGCGACTAATTAGTAGTCTGAGCTTCCACCAATCTTTGCTTGAGTTCTTCCAAAGCGCTCGCCCAGCGCGGATCTGGCTGCACCGAACCGGAATCAGCACTCGAAACCGTTGTTGTTGACTGATTGCGGCGAGACTTGTTGTTATCACCGCGACGGCGATTGCTTTTGCTAGAACCGCCACCTCCACCTTGGGTAGGAGGAGCCGAGCGCTGCTGTTGCTGCGGTGCAGGGACTGGCTGCGACGGCGACGATGATGCCAACTGCGGGGCAGCAGGCGATGATGACTGTTGCTGATCGTCTTCGCCCTTCTCAGATTTACCCTTAGAGCGGGGTAAGGCCTTCTCTATTTTCAGGGGGTTTTCTTTGAACATCAAGCCGTTGTATTTCTCAATAACTTGATCTGCTTGTTCGTCGGTTAGCACCGTCACAAAGCCAAATCCTCTGCATTTACCAGTTTTGCGATCTGTAATTACCTTTGTGGTAACAGATTCGCCTTCGGGTGCAAAAACTTCTTGCAATTCTAGGCGATCGAGTTCCTTCGGTAGATTACCAACATAAAGACGAATAGACATGAAAAATTCCTCCAGATTGGGATTTTAATTAGTTTGCTCGAACAAAATTACCTGAAGTCAAATCAATATTGACCGCAGGGAAACACCGCATAACCACAGAATTTGCACATTCCTCCCACCAACCTTGACAGCTCCCCCCACCTTTTAGAACAAAAAGATGATTTACTCTGATCGTGCCGGAACTGAACCGCCAATGCAGAGAGCTTTTAAATCTCAGGTTGTTGTGTAAACTTTTAGTCATCACTCAAATGTTTAGGCTATTGGCTGTTCTGTATTACTTGCTTCCGGTTTTGATTCAGAATGTTTATAGCCAGCGCCGTGTAGAAATTTATGTCCAAGGATGTCAATTGCGAGCGATCGGAATGCCAGTATTCAGTCTAATACAGTGAGGGAGAAAATCGCTAACATTTTTTCAGCCAGTAATCTTACCTCACTTCTAATCTCGCTCCTAATGTTGAGGACTACTCATTTACCCGGTATCCCTCAAATCGGGCCCGGCAGCGTCCGACCATTCTTTAAAGGTATCACAGCCTTGGTAACAGAGCTAGTTATTTAGCAAGATTTCATGCTGTATTGAACGAAAACCGTATCTGAATCACTTTTCTGAATTCATTCCGCAGAGCTAAATTCGCTGTCGAAAAAAAACAGCCGACAGGCGGCTGGCTGAACTTGCTGTGTTGGGAGGTTGACAATTTTTACGCAATGCCTTATCGATTTTAGCCAATTGAAGTTATTGCGCTATTTGGTTCAATCCGATTCATGTAAACAAATGTAACAGAGTGTTGGCAAAAAAGCAACTTTTCTTTACGAAGGGTTGACAGTTGACAGTTGTCCGGCTGGGGGTTGTCCGTCACATTCCATAAAGGTACGTTGTTGCGCTTCAGCGCTCTTTCATATAGACAAGAGCGCTGAAGCGCAACAACGTACCTTGTCTCATCTTCCGCCTTGGATAATGATGTACGCGCCCCAAACAGCAGCAGCAAAGGCCAAAATCGCAGACCAAATCGGATGTCCGCTGTCACTAACGAGTCCTTCTTGACTGCGGAGAGTTTCTAGGTCGATCGCCACAGTAGCACCCCGACGCAGCCAACCAGTCGCCACAACCGGTTTTCCGATCAAATCACTGGGGCGAGTCGTCTGTTTGAGCAACAATGGGTACAAAGAGCCGATCGGGCCAATCATCGAAACATAGTGCAACCTCACCAAACCCGTCGCCGTTTGCAAAATCAAATCCTGTCCCAGCCAATTGTCAATACCAGGTCTACCCAAAAGTTGCCCGGAAAGGCGCACAGGTTGAGCATCTAGCGGTAGAGTTTTCGAGTTTGACAAAATTTCTAGTAAACTTGGTGAAGTGGTTTCTCGTGGCGTAATGTCGGGGAAAAAATAGTTAATCCGCATCAAAGTACCGAGACAAAATCCGATCGGCAAACAGCCCCAAAGAATCGATCGATCGCCCAAAAGCCAATCCAATTGCCAAATACTCGTTTTGGAAAAAATCCAGCTAATCAACCACAGCAGTGCAACAATCCCCAGACTCATCGGAATCCCAAAAAACGGCGCACCTTGTAAAAATAGTTTTGAGTCTTTAAATTCGAGTATGGATTTAAACAGAGATAATTTTCCTGTTTTGGGTTTTTCCGGCGACAGACTCGCCAAATCTAACTCAGTCTCCAGTTTCCAGAATTGAGCGTAGAGTTCCAACAGCTTGAAACGCTCTCCCATCAAAGGATGCGTGCTGTTAATTGTCAACCAAATGCGTTCTCGATTGGTGACATCCCACAACAAAATCTGTTTTAGGGGCGCGCGCAATGCAGCACCACCAAAGGTTACAGCTTGTGCGACGCCGACGGGTAACAACAAATCGAAACTTTCGAGGAAAAAGCTAGTTTGTTTTTGCTGTTCAATATTTGCAGCAATGCCGATCGCAATTTTAGTTAGTGCTCGCGTCAAACCGTTGGGATTGCCGGTAATTTCTGCGGAAGTGCGATCGCTAAAATATACTCTACGGCGCGACAACCACAACATCGGCCAACGCAACAACTTATAAACTCCGTAACTGGTAGCAGAAATTGCGGCGGTGACAACTCTCACAGTACGACGCAAAAAGTCGATCGTCATTAAATCGCACAACCGCTCGCCCCAGTATGCAGTCTGCCAATATATAAGGTAAGGAATCTGAAGCACCAACATCGCCAGCGACATCGGCGCAAAATCCCAGTGAGAAATATGCGCCAACTCCCGCGCGAAAATAGTGGCAATTTCATCATCCGTCAATTGATCTAACAGCCCTTGACTGACAGCAATCCGAGCAAAACGGGGCAAACAGCCGTAACTGAAAGCTACAGGAACATTGAGCGGTAAGAGTTTCAGTACAGGCGTTGGCATATTTTGCTTGGTGCCAAAACTGCGGAGTACGCGCGTCGCTTCCTTGCTGTGCTTGGATAAAACTGAGCCGCGCAGGGTTTCGATACCGCAAAAAAGTTTTAGCAGGGCGTCTGTCAGCCAGGGAGAAGATGCCAAAAGCAATCCGAAAAGAATCTGGAGGAAGGGAGTTGGATCTCGGTAAAAAAGCTGAATTGGCTGAAAAATTGGCAATCTAGTAAATATGTAAAGCTGAACTAATAGAGCATTGATGTTTGTCAGCAGGAATTGTAGGACTAATCGGGCTAGAAAAAATAGGGCGATCGCACTTCCAACTGCTTCGATCCGAAAATTCAGCAACTTTAGCGGTTTGAGGGGGCGCGGACTTTTGGTGCGCCCCGCTTGGCGCCAAGTAAGTTCGTAGGTATCTGGGGTGGCGAATCCGGGGATATCTGTTGGGGAACCGGAACTGTTTTCGCCGCTAGTTTCTGTATCGGTTGCGGTTGTTGTAGGGGCGGTGTCCCCGTGCTCGCCCTCTTGTGTCGGGTGAATCGGCGGTTTGGGGGGTGGAGGTGGCGGTGAAATATGTGTGGATTTGGTGTTTGCTGGGGCGTTAGTCGGCTCTAAGGGTGAAAATCCGGTTTTTTTGTCTGCGGTTGGTCGAGCGCCCTTAAGCGTTTCCTTCCGCGATTCCGTTGCTGAATCAAAGGCGACAAAGCCGGTTTCTGGGGGAATTTCTGGGGGTTTTGGGGGGGTTAATTCTTTTAAAGTGCGATCGGCCCAGGTTTTGATTTGGGTGTTGGGGATGTTGGTGAGGGAAGTGCAAAGGGCGATCGCGCTTTTGAGATTTCCGGTTGCTTTGTACGCCACGACTAATCCCATTTGGGCGCGGATTCCGGGCGGTTGATTTGCTGCGGTTTGGCTGACGGATTCTAAAAGGGCGATCGCGCTTTGGTAATCTTTTTGTTTCAAAGCAGCTAACCCAGCCTCTAGAGACTGTTTCAGAGATGAATCCGCCGAATTTTGATTGTTTGGAGATGCCATAACTGTGATTGCGATCGCGTCTTGTCTAAGATAACCTCACCCGAAGGCACTTCGGCAACTAGCAATGTACGGGATGTCACGGATCTTGAGGGAAGATGGCCGAGGTATCCAATGAACATATTTTCCTTAAAACGAGTGGGATGGGCTTCTAGCCCGTCCCGTATTTTCCTTAAAACAATGAGTGGGATGGGCTTCTAGCCCGTCCCAAATCTAAAAAATAAATACAGTATAATTTATCAAATCAGGCTTAAATACTTTGAGTTTGAAATATCGAGTAATTCCGAATAATTAATCTGTAGGGTGTGAGAGCTTTAGAAATTTATAAATCCACACGATAAAACTATTTGGACTCACGCACCGCCCTAACGAATGATTTTATCTAATTTTTGTTGATATAATTAGAGCAGTTGTCGATCGGCTAAAATAGATAAGACTTACCCTGCGTGTCACACTTCAATCAACAAGTTGTCAGGTGCGTCAGACTGACGACGAGGCCCAGATCCCCCCTAACCCCCCTTAAGAAGGGGGGAACCGGAAGCGCGATCAAAGTCCCCCTTCTTAAGGGGGATTTAGGGGGATCTAGACTACGCTAGAAGCGAGATTTTTCAAGTATTCTAGGCTTAAGTTGACACCAATCGGCAAAACCTAAACTACCACCACATCCGAACAAATATGCCAATAGACGACGAAGATTTTGAAATCCAAATCAGCGACGATCGCAAACTGCAACTCTTCACAGACAGACACGAATTTACCCGCCGATTTGCCTTTTATTTAAACGAAGACCAGCCCCGCGAACAAATTTTGTATTTTTTCGGCGATGGAGGCAACGGCAAGTCATTGCTCCTCAAACACTTGGAGTTTCACTGCTGCAAAAGATTTCCGCCGCAGGTTTGGCAACAATTGCGCGCACTCCCAGAAGCAAAAGCCGCCGAAGTTGCCGATTTTGTCTGGCACGCCAAACCCAAAACCTACACTCCCATCCCCGTAGTCAGACACGATTTCGGATTGATACCGATTAAAGAAGATAAACCGCAAGATAGATTTTACGGCTTGCTGATGTTGCGGCGAAATATCGCAGAGTCAGCCAAGAAATATAAATTTAAATTGCCTAATTATGACTTTGCTTGCTTTTGGTATTTGCTGAACAAAGGCGAGTCAGAGGCAACTCTCAACCAACTTTTTCCCAACGATTTAATTGATTTTTTGACACCTGTAGTTGAAACCTTTGCCGGATTTCCCGTGGTGTCGCAAGTGGCGGCGGGGCTGAAATTAATCGATAAATTCGGTGGCATTAAGCGAACGATGAAATTAATTCAAACGCGCCTGGGTGTCAGCGACGAAACGGCTGATGAAATTCGCCGTAAAGATATTGATACTGAGTTAATCGACTGTTTACCAAAATTGTTTGCAGGGGATTTGAATGCGGCAATGGCTAGCAGAAATAAACCCGATCGCCTCGTGATGCTGTTCGATACTCACGAGAAAATGTGGGATGAAAAACGCAATTCTCAAGGTGCAACTTTTTGGGATCAAGATGAGTGGTTTCGGCGGTTGTTGAGGGCATTGGATTACAAATTGGGGATTGTGGTTGCTGTGGCGGGGCGAGATTGTCCAGTCACACAACTGCGGTGGCCGAATGCGTCGAAGTTTCCGATTCCCGAAGATTATATAGATGCCCAATTGGTTTGGCATTTGTCGCCCCCCGATGCTAGGGATTACTTGCACAAAGTGGAGATTGACAAGGCTGATTTGGCAGATGCTGTAATTAAATATGCCAGCGTCAATCCTGATGAGAGTTGCGAGGATTTGCAAGTACATCCGTTTTATTTGGGTTTGTGCGCGGATGTGGTGCTGGCAGAAAGAAGGCGGGGAATTGAGTTGCTGGCGTCGGATTTTGCGCGGATTCCGAAGTTGGAAAATAAGACTGCGGAGTTAACTGATCGGTTGCTTTTGTATGTGGATCGCGAAGTGCGATCGGCGGTGCATTCGCTGAGTGCTTGCCGCGCTTTTGATGAGGATTTGTACGTGAAATTGGGGGCGGGTTGTCACTTCCAGGCAAGTAGTGCAAATTTTGAGGTTTTGACGGGTTTTTCGTTTGTGTGGAAATCGGAAAAGCGGGGGGATAATTGGTATCGGATTCATGATTTATTGCGGCGCTTGGATGCGGAAAGAGATAATCAGAAAACTCGCAGGGCTCATGAGGTTTTGGAGGGGCATTATCGGGAAGTGGGGGATGGGGCTGAGGCAATTTTTCATGCTAATCGCTTGGATTGGGAGCGGGGTGTGAAGGAATGGGTAGAGGTGTTTGATGAAGCTTTGGGAAAGAGTCGCTATGGGGAATGCAAGTCGCTGCTAGGTGTTAGGGATGAGTTGTGGATTAAAAGTGATTTTAGGCTTGGCAGAATTTCAGAATCGGAGGGCAATTACTATGCTAACTTGGCTCGATACGCAGAGGCAAAACAAGAGTATTTAGAGGCAGTTGCAGCTTACGATCGTGATCTCATCATAACTCCAAATCAGGATGCTACGCTCAATAGCAAAGGGAGTGCGCTGCAATATCTGGGTGAGTTGCAGGCACAACTAAGTGAGTTTGAGGCTGCCAAACAGTCTTACTCAGAGGCGATCGCTGCCTATAATTCTGCTTTACTTATGGCACCGGATTATATTTGGGTTCTCAACAACAAAGGGAATGTGCTCCATAGTCTGGGTAAGTTGCAGGTACGGCTAAGTGAGTTTGAATCTGCCAAACAGTCTTACTCAGATGCGAGCGCTGCCTTTAATTCTGCTTTACTTATTGCACCGGATTATATTTGGGCTCTCAATGGCAAAGGGAATGCACTGCAAAGTCTGGGTGAGTTACAGGCACAGCTAAGTGAGTTTGAATCTGCAAAACAGTCTTACTCAGATGCGAGCGCTGCCTTTAATTCTGCTTTACTTATTGCACCGGATTATATCCAGGCTCTTAACAATAAAGGAATTGTGCTAGTCGCTAGGGGTAAGTTGCAGGTACAACTAAGCGAGTTTGAGGTTGCCTTACAGTCTTACTCAGAGGCAATCGCTGCCTTTAATTCTGCTTTATTTATTGCACCAAATGATATCAATTATCTCAAGAACAAAGGGATTGCGCTGAATAGTCTGGGTGATTTACAAGCACAGCTAAGTGAGTTTGAGACGGCCAAACTTTCTTACTTAGATTCGATCAATACTTATAATTTTGCATTACAAATTGCACCAGATGATAATTATTGTATGCAGAACAAAGGGATTGCGCTCCATGATCTGGGTAAGTTGCAGGCAAAACTAAGTGAGCTTGAGGCTGCCTCACGGTCTTACTCAGATGCGATTACTGCCTTCAATGCTGCTTTAGTTATTGCACCGAATCATAACAATGCTCTTACCGGCAAAGGGAATGCACTGCTAAGTCTGGGTGTTTTACAGAAATATCTAAGTCAATTTGAGGATGCCAAATTTTCTTATTGTGAGGCGATCGCTGCCTATGATTTTGCATTACAAATTGCATCGGATGATATAGCTGCTCTCAACGCCAAAGGGTCTGTGCTGCGATATCTGGGTGAGTTACAGGCACAGCTAAGTCAATTTGAGGCTGCCAAACAGTCTTATTCCGAGGCAATCACTGCGTTTAATTCTACTTTACAAATTGCGCCAAATGATATATATGCTCTCAACATAAAAGGGTGTGTGCTGCTGAATCTGGGTGATTTACAGGCACAGCTAAGTCAATTTGAGGCTGCCAAACAGTCTTATCCCGAGGCAATCACTGCCTTGAATTCTAGTTTACAAATTGCGCCAAATGATATAGCTGCTCTCAACATAAAAGGGTGTGTGCTGCTGAAGCTGGGTGATTTACAGGCACAGCTAAGTCAATTTGAGGCTGCCAAACAGTCTTATTCCGAGGCAATCACTGCGTTTAATTCTACTTTACAAATTGCGCCAAATGATATAGATCCTCTCACCAACAAAGGGACTGCACTGCTAAGACTGGGTCAATTGCAAGCAGGGCTAAGTGAATTTGAGGCTGCCAAACAGTCTTACTCAGAGGCGATTGCAGCCTTTAATTCTGCTTTACTTATTGCACCGAATTTTATTATGGCTCTCACCAACAAAGGAAGTGTGCTGCTAAGTCTGGGTACTTTGCAAGCAGGGCTAAGTGAATTTGAGGCTGCCAAACAGTCTTACTCAGAGGCGATCGCTGCCTTGAATTCTGCTTTACTTATTGTACCAGATGATATCGCTGCTCTCAACAACAAAGGGCTTGCGCTGCAATGTCTGGGTGATTTGCAAGCAAAGCTAAGTGAATTTGAGGCTGCCAAACTTTCTTACTCAGATGCGATCGCTACCTATAATTCTGCTTTACTTATTGCACCGGATGATATCGCTGCTCTCAACAACAAAGGGATTGCGCTGGGAAGTCTGGGTGATTTGCAAGCAAAGCTAAGTGAATTTGAGGCTGCCAAACAGTCTTACTCGGATGCGATCGCTGCCTCGAATTCTGCTTTACTTATTGCACCGGATTATATCAATGCTCTCAACAACAAAGGGAATGAGCTGCAAAGTCTGGGTGATTTGCAAGAACAATTATTTGAAAGACAGGAAGCACTCAAAAATTGGCAAGAAGCACTGGAAATGTTTAATCGCTCTTTAGCCATCGCTCCTAATGACGATTGGGTTCGGAATAGACGTGATGCGCTGCAAGAATCTCTCGATAATTTGGGTGAAGATACTGTCAGCAGTTAGCCCGATCGCAATTAGTAAAGGTGTGGCATTCAGGAGGCGGATTTGTCCAGTTAACTTACACCGAAAGTTCACAGGATTTACGCACTCCGACAAAGAAACCGGGTTTTTGGTCGAATCTACGCATCACAACCAAGTATTATCGAAAAAACCCGGTTTCTGGCCCCCATGCGTCAGCCCTAAGACTTGATACCTGACGGCGCATAATTCTTGCTCTTTTCCGATTCCAGGTATTGCTTGTAAGCCACCTCATCGCCACCAAAAGAATCGATCGATACTTCTCGTTTCGGCATCGATTTCAGAGGAGCATCGATCGGACTGTACCGACAGTAACACATCACAATTACATCATAATCGCTCATCGGAGTTGGAATATCAGGCGTATATGTTTGCACCCGCACAACTTCCCAATCACTGACACGATAATGAGTATTATGTGCGTGCTCGTTTGGATCGTGTTCTGACTCCACCCGCACAAATTCTACAGGGCGATATCCCGGTTCAGGAATCGGTTCCTGAGAAGAATCCCAGTTTTCTGCAATGATAAAAGTTAGAGCTTGGCTGTGTTGGAGTTTTCTCTGTCTCCAGCCTTGATCTTCACCTGACTCAGCCTGAAAAACAATGTACTTCTGCATTAGTTTTTCTCCGTTTCTTCGAGATAGTTGGGAAATTCGGTTTTATTTCAAGGCTTAAAGTGTGGGTTAATGAAGGAGACGATCGCCTCCTTCATCAAAGCACTCAACCTCCCAGCTTACCTTCCTGACTGCTTACTGTCCGATCGCACTTTCCGACGAATCAGCACACTCATCACCTGGCCAGCATTTGCCGCACGTTGTACGGGACTCCAGTCACCAACCTCAGCAAATCCCAATCGGTACAAAGTGAGAATCGTTTCCCGGACACCCTGGGGCGAACCCACAAGCGTTACCAGCAGCACATCCTGTTCTGATATTGCTGCTACTGAGTCGGAATTTGGACAATCAGATTCGTTTTCGTCGGGCACGAATTCTTGTGACATATTATGTTCTCCTGACTTTGGGTTTTCTAAGGAAACCCAAAAATCCAGCCGCCCCGCAATTCAACAGATAGCAGGGCGGCCACAGAGAATGTTAAGATACTCCGTTAGCCTCCAGACTGCTGATACCAGTTTGGCGGTTATGCTGTCCTTAGCTGTTCGCGCAGCTTTGGGCAGTGCAACTAGATTTTCGGGCGACGCGGGTTGCCTCCTGTGCAAGCAAAGCAACCTCTCAATTCACAGCGTAGCCGCATAGGGGGCCCGCCGTCAACCGATTTTGGATTTTAGATTTTGAATTTTAGATTTTGGATTTTGGATTTACCAGCGTCAGCGGCTGGAAAGATTAGACGGCGGTTGAAACCGCGTCTACACAAACGATGTCCGCCTCCGCGGACTAAAGAAAATTGTATTTGGCGGTATAAATCGGCGATCGCAAAGTCGGTTTTTACAATAGCTCAAAAAGGGCGATCGCATTTCATGGAAGTGGAAAAAGTGCGATCGACAATTAAGCTGAGTTTTGCTAAAATCTAATCAGACTGACGTATCAAAATCCAAGAAACTGGGTTTTTTGCAGTTTTTGCAAGCTCTGACGAAGTATATCGCAAAAACCCGGTTTCTGACCGCCCGTATGTCGAGGACTAAATAAATAAGCTAAAAAGCAAGCAGGTAGCCATGACAGCCACCCTAATTGAAAGTCAAACTTCGGGAGTTTTGCTGAAAAATATTAGCTGGCAAACTTACGAATCTCTCGTAAACGAACTAGCAGAACAAGCGGGAATTCGTTTGAATTACGATCGAGGTACTTTAGAAATCATGACTCCCTTAGACTCGCATGAAGGTAACAAAAAATTTTTAGGACGTTTTGTAGAAACAGTAACTGAAGAATTGAATGTAGAAATTCGCAGCCTGGGTTCGAGAACTTGCAAGCGCGAAGATTTGCTCAAAGGTTTAGAACCGGATCAGTGCTACTATATCGAAAATGAGCGAGTTGTCCGAGATGTAGAGCAAATTGACTTAAATGAATATCCGCCGCCTGATTTAGTAATCGAGATTGACATCACTAGCAGTTTTATTAACCGCATGGAATTGTATGCGAGTTTGGGCGTGTCCGAGGTTTGGCGTTATGACGGTTCGCGTTTGATATTCTATCAGTTAGAAGGTCAGGAATATGTAGAACGGGAAGTTTCTCCTCACTTTCCTTTTTTGTCGCCAACTGAGATTATGGGATTTGTGGAAACGCAAAAAAATGTGGGGGAAACGTCGATGATTCGAGGGTTTAGGCGGTGGGTGAGGAGTCGGATTCAGTCTGGGGAATGAAGGAGGGCGATCGCTCAATATTTCAACAGCAGAATTGTAAATTAGCAAAACCCATAAACAGTTTATCGGCGATCACTCTTTTTTGAACCAATCTATTGCACAGGCGGGACGCCCGTGCCACGAGGGAGGCGGATGGAGGAAAGGGCGATCGCGCTTTTTAACTGCTTTGGAAACACAAGCGGGACGCCCTTACTGCAAAATTACACCGCTAACTTTTGCTTGCGCTTGCGCCAAGTAGCGATCGCACCAAATCCTAAAAATGTCGCCAATAAAGTAGAAGGTTCTGGTACTGCTTCCTGAGGTGGAAGTGGTTCGGTTTTTCCTTCGAGAGCGATCGCGTCATTGTTGCATTCAAGAATTAAAGTAGCAACATAATCATCAACTGGCAGCAAAGATTTATCAAACTTAAACCCAATAGTTTGGCTGCCACGCGCTGGAAATACACCTAGAGCAAATCCAGCCGCTGCCAACTCTGCATCGCCAACCATCGTAATGTCGCCAACTTTAGTGCCGGATTCTATAATATTGGGAATTAAAGTTTCTGGTTGACTGTGAGAACCCTGCGTGAAGTAAGGGCTATAATAAGAATCGTTCCAGGCTAAATCTCCCATCCTCGCATCCATACCGACTCGTGGAAAGATGCCGTTGATGTTGTGATTGTATAAATTAGACCAACCTGCATTTTGTGCCACAACACTTTTTGCTTTTACCCCACTGTAGACACCCGTACTTGCTGCGTTTGAATCATTATTAGGCGTAAAGCGAATCCCAAATAGGCTATTGCTATCGCTGGCAGCTTTAAAGTTTCTTTTCCCGGAAAAATCCCAGAACAAATCCCCGAAACCAATATTGCGATTACTAACTCGATAGCCATTCACAAATTCTTCAGTAGGTTTTCCCGTCAGTGGTAAGTTGGCACTAATAGCTACCCAAATAGTATTGGTAGATACATCATCTTTGACCGCCATACCATAAATTTCAAATATCGTTCCTCCTGCGGTGATTCCACCCCTGCCATCGCTGTCAAGACTGTCATTGCTGGGGTCGATCGCATAATTCCAACCCAAATTTAAAGTTCCAGCAATAGCCGTTTGTTGGAGAGTAGTTCCTAAGAAAATTGTTGCTGTAGTAGCACCGAAAAGAATTGTATTTTTGAAGATATTCATGGTAGATGCCCTCTCAAGTTACAGAAAACTATCAGTCTAATAGAGAATGCAAGCGGGAAAGTTCGATCGACCGAATTGGAAAGAGCAATGTGCGAGACATTCTCAATCCAAGGCAATTAATCGCTCTTCGTTATTGTCCAGGTCCTTCCACTATTTGCTTCCCAGATTTCTAATATCTCAGATACAAATTGGCTTAGCGTCTCAGTTTTGCTCATCTTTTTAGCTCAGTAAATAGCTCAGTAAATAGTTCACTGCTTCTGTTCCTGAACCAAACTGAGCTACAATTGAATCGGAGCACTGTTGGGGGTAATGGTGAAGTATGGTTGATTCTCTGAAGGCATCAGAAGATGGGCTACAAATTGTTGACCAAGCTAGACGCAAGAAACGCTGGCAGAAAAATTCTTTAACATGGGTACAAGCTGCCAAAACCTCAGAAGCGACACTGAGACGGTTTTGGGCAAGAAAATCTTTCATTGACCGGTATGCCTTTATTGCAATTTGTGAAGCTGTAGGTGTTAACTGGAAAGAAATTGCTGAACCCAGCCAAATTCAGAAAACAGATTTACCTGTGGTGTCTACGGCAAAGGCACATCCCTCAATACCAAACCAGAATTTTGTGGGACGCGAAGGGGCGATCGCCTCCCTCAACACCCATATCAACCAAGGCGCAAAAATCATCGTCATCCAAGCTACCGGCGGTGTCGGCAAAACCACATTGGCCCACGAATATCTCAACTCTCAGGGTTTTGACTTAGTGCTAGACCTCCCAATGGCCAAGGAAAAAGATAATATTCAACTTGTCGATAGTGTAATTGAAGGATGGCTGAAACAAGACTTTGATGAAGAACCAGGGCGAGAGTTTTGGGAGATGTTGCGGCGGCTAAAATGGCAACTTCAAACTCGCAAAATAGGCGTGTTAATTGATAACTTAGAACCCGCACTAGATGGACAAGGCAGATTTATTAAACCCCATCACCGCTATGTTGAACTATTGCGAGTTTTGGCCGATCCAACAGTGCAGTCTGTGACGCTCATAACCAGCCGCGTTCGTCTGTGCGAACCTGATGTAAATGTTGCTCGCTATTTATTGCCCGGATTGGATGAGCAAGCGTGGCAGCAATTTTTTATGAATCGCCATATTAATATAGATATTTCCATACTGAACGCGATGCACAAAGCCTATGGAGGAAATGCCAAAGTAATGGGTATCCTCTGCGGTGCAATTCGAGAAGATTTTGATGGAGATATGGTAGGTTATTGGGGGGAGAATAGTGGCGATCTGTTGGTTAAGACTGACTTGAAAAACTTAGTAACTACTCAGTTCGATCGCCTCCAAGAACTTGGCTCAAAAGCTTATCAACTCCTCTGCCGTTTGGGATGCTATCGCTATCAGGATGTGCCGACTGTCCCGACTGAGGGATTGTTGTGTTTGTTGTGGGATGTGCCAGAAGGACAGCGCAGACGGGTGATTGAATCTTTGCGAAATCGCTCTTTGGTAGAGTTTAATAATGGAGAATATTGGTTGCATCCGATGATTCGGGAAGAGGCGATCGCACGTTTGAGAGCAAGTGAAGATTGGGAAGATGCAAATCGCAAAGCAGCAGAGTTTTGGACGGACAGTGTTAAGACAGTTGAAACTCTAGAAGATGGACTGAGGGCTTTTGAGTCTTACTATCACTATGTAGAAATTAATGACTTTGAGCAAGCTGGCTATGTAATTGTCAGCAGAAGAGATACCAGTTGGAGAGATGGAGAATCTTTGGGGGCTGCGTTTTATAGATTGGGTTTGTTACAACCAATGCTTTACTCAATCAATTCAATTATTAACAAAGTTAAAGACGACCGTATACTGATCGGTCTGTATAGTTCTTTAGGGGATTTACACAGGCTAACTGGAAATATAAACGCAGCAATAGAATGTCACAATTTATCATTCAAAGCAGCGGAAACAACCCTTTTATCTACAGATTTAAGTTCTTCAATATATTTTTATGCAAAAAGGTTGAAAACTTGGTCTTTATTTAATACAGGGCTTTGTAGAATTGATTTGTGGGAACTTGAAGAAGCTAGGTTTTTTTTTCAAAAAATACAATTTATTTGTAAGAATTATAACGATTTAGAACATGGTTTATATAACAATGAGAAAGATTATTTATATTGCTTAGCATTTTTAAACTCATTTTTAGGATTTAAAGAGAGCGCTTTGAGTTATGTAAAACAAGCAGAAGTAGTAATCGATCAAATAGATTACTGTTGTTGGAGTCAAGGATATAGCTTATTATTTATGGGTCTAACTTATAAAAATTTAGGAGAATTCGACAAATCTTTTGAAAAGTTCCGCCAAGCGATCGCATTTGCCGAAAAAACTCACTACACTCAGGTTAAGGCTAAAGCTTTAAGTGGTTTAGCAGAGCTTTATCGAGAACAATCCGATTTTACAACAGCGCTTTCCCATCATTCAGAATCGATCGCACTTCTAGAGAAAATCGGCGCAAAATGCGATCTAGCTGAGGCTCATTATCAGCGTGCCTTAACTTACCAAAAGATGGGTGATGCCGAAAAGAGTCAGACTCCGTTTCAAGAGGCGATTCGACTCTTCAATGCAATGGAAGCACCGAACCAAGTTGAGAAAGTGCGAAAAGCCAGAGGTAAGAGCGATGAAGTTGAGTTTTAGATATACAAATACCCTCTTAGTCCGCGGAGGCGGACTTCGTTTGTGTAGACGCGGTTTCAACCGCCGAGTCATAAAGAAGATAAATTTGCCCAGATTTAGTATCGCGCACTCCGACCAAAGAAACCGGGTTTTTACCAAATCTTTCGACTGCGACGAAGTATTCTCAAAAAAACCCGGTTTCTGGACTCCCATGCGTAATTCCTACTAAACCAAAGCCTGTCGCTGAGCCTCCAACAATTCCTGAATCCCAGTTTCTGCCAAATCCAAAATTTGATTTAACTGACTCCGACTAAAACTTCCCTCCTCCGCAGTTCCCTGAATTTCAATAATGTCCAAATCTCCATTCATTACCACATTACAATCAATTTCCGCCGCCACATCTTCCAGATAATTCAAGTCTAAAAACGGCTCGCCTTCCAAAAGTCCCACAGACACGGCCGCCACTTGGCGAATCAAAGGCGATCGCACTAAATCACCTTTTTGCACCAACTTATTCAAAGCATCAGCCACAGCCACAAACGCGCCATTGATAGAAGTCGTGCGAGTCCCAGCATCCGCTTGCAACACATCAGCATCTACAAGAATCGTTCGTTCCCCCAAAAGTTCCATATCCAAGCACGATCGCAAACTCCGGCCAATCAACCGCTGAATCTCTTGAGTGCGCCCCGATAACTTCATAAACTCCCGCTCTTGTCGCTGCGGTGTAGAGCCTGGTAACATTCGGTACTCCGCCGTCAGCCAACCTTTTCCGGTATTCTCCAGAAACCTAGGCACTCCCGGCTTAATCGTAACGCTGCACAGTACCTGAGTATCGCCACTTTTTGCTAGCACCGAACCGCTAGCAAATTTGTTGAATTCGCGATCGAAACTAATCGGACGAAGTTGATTTGGTTGTCTACCGTCGGCACGTTTTATGGACATAAAATGGGAATGGGGAATTGGGAATGGGGAATTGGGAATGGGGAATTGGGAATTGGGAATTGGGAATTGGTGTCAATTTAACTTCTAAGCCAGTTACAGACTGCGGTTTAACTATTAAACCTAGATCCCCCCTAGCCCCCCTTAAGAAGGGGGGGACAGGAACCTTCTCAAAGTCCCCCTTCTTAAGGGGGATTTAGGGGGATCTAGACTGAGGTAACAACTAGATTTCTCAAGGCTTTCAGTCTTAACTTGACACTCCTTGGGCATCGGGCATTGGTTTTTTGCCAACAAATAACAAATAACAGCTAACAACTAACTATTAACCATTTTAAGAATATCCTGCTGCACTTCTTCGGGAGATCGATCGCCATTGATAGTTAACAGCTTGTTCCGATGTTCGTAATACTCTAAAATCGGCATAGTGCGTTCCTCGTACAAATCGAGCCGGCGCTGCAAAATTTCCGGTTCATCGTCCGATCGATCGCGTTCGATCGATCGACTCAGCAACACCTCAGTCGGAACCTTCAACCAAACCGCCCAATCTAGCTCCTGCGCCAAATCGTCTAACAAAAAATCCAATTCCTCAGCTTGAAAAGCCGTTCGCGGATATCCCTCCAACACCCAGCCATTAAAAACATCCCACAGCAGCAGCCGGCGGCCGATAAATCGAATCAAAATTTCATCGGGAACTAACTCGCCTTTTTCCACATAAGACACGGCCAACTTGCCCAAGTCTGTCTCACCTGCGATTTCCGCACGCAGAATGTCCCCTACTGCCAGCAAAGGAATGCTCAAATTGTCGCACAATAGTTGTGCTTGAGTTCCCTTTCCCGCTCCTGGCCCTCCCAGAATCACCAATCTCACAGTGCCTGCTCCTAGTGCCACGACATTCAAATTCTATGCGATCTGTACCTTTTATTGACAATCCTGGAGCCACCAAGACTCTCATCGCCCGGGTTTTTGGATCTATAACTTCATAACTGTCGGCTTCCCTGCTATATTTCGCTAAAAAAGCAGGCTTCTGCACAAGTGCTTGCTTGAGTTCAAAATCTAATTGACGGCTCCGAATGCTACTGCCGCTAGCTTTTGACAATTTGTATATCTAGCGTTCGATCGGATCTGCGATCGGCCAAGTACACTATATATTGTTAAGCAGGCTCCAGCCACGTGCAGCTCGGAGCAGCAGTCAAGACTTAGTTACTAATTAAATATTGCCCTATGGTTGCTCAGTTACAAACCCCTAAACTCAATTTGACCCACAGCTTGCCCTACACAGTTAAAGGGCTGGTGCAAGTTTTTACAGGCCCGCACCGCTGCTTTTTTACAAATGTTATGGCTCAAGCCCTGAGAATTGCAGGACAGGGATCTCCGGTGTTGGCAGTGCAGTTCCTCAAAGGGGGAATCAATCAAGGGCATCAACATCCCGTGCGACTCGGGCAAAATTTAGATTGGGTGCGGTGCGATTTGCCCCGCTGCATTGAGAATGCGGATTTAGATGAGATCGAAACGCGATCGATCGCACAATTGTGGGAGTACGTTCAAAATGCGGTGCTCTCCGGCAGTTACGCCTTAGTTATTCTCGACGAGTTGAGTTTGGCGGTCAATTTAGGTTTGATTCGGGAGACAGAAGTGCTCGCATTGATTGACAACAAGCCGCACGATTTGGATATTATTTTGACTGGGCCCTCGATGCCGCCAGCAATTTTGGATGTTGCCGACCAAGTTACTGAAATTCGTCGCAGTTAACGACAATAAACAAGATTGCCTGAGTCTTTTTAATCAAAATTTCGGACGGGCGGGACGCCCATTCCACAAGCAAAAAAATTGTGTGTGGGATGGGCGTCTCGCCCGTCTTAGGTATTTTTGCAATATATCTAATGATTTTAGTTGCGATCGCCCGCGCGTGCGATCGCAATTTTTATGTATTTTTTTATGTAAATTTTTATTAGCTCAAAAAAAGAGGCGACCGCTGAGTTCGCGCGAGCGATCGCACGCTACTAAACTAAGGAATAGAAATTAAATAATTTACACATATTTGTGGGATGGGCGTCCCGCCCGTCTTTCCGGGACGGGCGGGACGCCCATCCCACAAGAACAATCAAAAATGTAAGTTATTTAATTTTCATTCCTAAGCAGCAATATTACGCTGGAACTACCGGATCGAACACAACAGTTAACCGGTCGGCCGGAACCATCCGCTTCAGAATTTGCAAGTGACCGTCTGCATCAGACCAACTACGAAACTGACCCACAACCACCTTTTCCACATTCGGAAGCGATCGAACTACAGTCCACGGCTTGAGACGTTTTTCTTGCAACATAATAGAGAAATCTCCTGCATAAATTAGAGCCAAAGCCCGCCCTAATACTTTTCTACGGGTAAGGACTGATCTGTTGGTTCGTAAACTTGCCCTTCTCTCAAAACATATCACAAGAAAAATGGTTTCGCACTATATCTGATTTTCGGTTTTTTTTTATAGCCTTTCCCAAAAAAGTGAGGTACGTTGTTGGGCTTGGGCCCTCTTGATTTAGTGGTCATATAAGCTGTCAGTCATACCTCATCTTTTTGAGAAAGGCTATACCTAATTTCTACACAACATATCGCCAAGCTATACTCAGCAGCTACCTAGATCGATCGCCTGTAGGTAAGTCCAGGGAAGAAACCAAGAACGCGAAAGAATTTGATATTTTTGCGCCATTGATTGAAATATACAATTCCCATTCGGCACAGATTCTTAAAAAATGAAATAAAAATTTGTTAACTCTTTAAATAATTACCAGAAATAATTGGTTAAAAGCCTCTCCGTTTTAGCGATAAATTAAGATCAGACTATTCATTACTCCAATCCTCTTCCTTCCAGGTAGAGGCTGCCCTCAACTGTCCCAGGTCAACTGTCCCAGGTCAACTGTCCCAGGTCAACTGTCCCAGGTCAACTGTCAACTGAATGAACACCTTTGTCATGATTCGCCTCTTTTTTCCCTGTTGACCGTTCTTCCTTCTTCCGACTTCCATCCGACTAAATCCTTTACATCCGTTACATCCGTTACATCCGTCGAGCGAATCCGTTGCCGAACTTCCCTCTTCCGACTTCCATCCGTTACATCCATTACAGCATCCGTTGCCGAACTTCCCTCTTCCTACAAATCTCGCCGCGACAGCAGAAACCAGATCCCACCCAAGCCCAAAACACCACACAAAACCCCACCTTCCCACCCAAAAACAGTCCCTCCCGGCAAATGTCCCGGCATTGCCTTAGAAGTAAAATTCAGTTCAGAATAGTATACCCACTGACCGTTAACTCGCCAGCCCACTCGATCGCCAAACTTCTCCCAAACATCAGCATCATAAACACCAGCCTTTCCCCCCGACTTGACCCAAAAACCCTTTTGTACAGAAAAACCGAACCTCCGGTGGCTGTGTCGCACCCAAAGTTGGTCAATCGTCTGCAAATCCTTAGCGGGAAACTTCCTAATATCTTCCTCACTCAAATAACCCCTCGAAACTTGCTGCATCACTTCCAGCATTTTCACAGAAGTTTCCTCATCAGCACCACGCCAATTTTTAGCAGCCAGCAGCCTTTCCAACTGAGAATAATCAATCCCTTTTTCCGACTCTAAATTCACAGAAACAATCGGATTTTTAGTTACAGGTTGAGTCGGCAAAGAAGGACTAAGAACAGTTGCCTGCTGCAACTTAGAATCTGGTGGAACAACAACAGCAGCAGGTTTTAAAATCTCAAAAACTTCCAGAGAAGACTTGTAGCGGTCTTTGACATATTCCTGAATCAACTTATCCAAAATCTGACCTAGATCCTGGCTAATTTTTGTTCCTTTCGGCAAAGCCTCCCTCCAAAGCCAGCGACCTTCGAGCGGGTCGTAAAGGTCATCGTGAATGTCCCCGTAGATATCCAAATAAGGCATCACAGAAGTCAGCAAGCGAATGCAAGTCACCCCCAAACTATAAAGGTCACTAGCAGGAACAGCCCTACCGTGCCGCTGTTCTAGCGCCGCATAACCCGGAGTTCCCAACTTAGTGCCCGTTTTGGTTGGAGCATCAGTTACTACCTGTTTGGAAACCCCAAAATCTATCAGCACCAACTTGCGATCGCGATTGCGGCGGATCACATTCTCAGGCTTAATATCTCGGTGAATCACATTGCGCTCGTGAACAAAATTCAGCAAAGGCAACAAATCTAATAGCAGTTCCCTAGTTTTAAGTTCGCTATAAGCACCGTACTTTTCTAACTCATCCTTTAAATTATTCCCATCAATAAACTCCTGCACCAAATACAAACGCCCATCTTCCTCAAAATAAGAAATTAGCTGAGGAATTTGTGGGTGCTTCAGTTCGTAAAGCCGCCTTGCCTCTTGTTCAAACAGTCGGACATACTTTTTAAAATGAGCCGGCTTCCGCTGAAATTCCTGCGGCGGCGACAACTGTTTGATAACGCAAAGTTCCTCAAATTTTCCATGATTGACAGCTCGAAAAGTCCTGCCAAATCCTCCATCGCGCAGCGGTTCGGTTGCTGCATAAAGGTCTTTTAGCAACAGCTTGGAACCACAATTAAGACAATACTTTGTGCCTGGTGGGTTCTGACGCTTGTCTTTTGGGCAATCGAGATTAAGGCAGTATGTCATATATTAAAAAAATGCGAACAAAATTATACTCAGGGTGTCATTTTATTCAAGAGTCCGATCGCTAGCTGGTTTTTGTGGAGGCGAGAACCCGAACCTTACGGAGGTTGCAGCCACCCTCGCACTTGCTCGGAAGCGCTCTCGCCAGACTGCCCCTGAGCAAGTATACCTCTCTTGAGGGTTTGACCTCAAACTCGAAGTCCAAATCTAACCTTAAACTGCGATCGGTGCAAGAGATTTGATTTCGCGGTCAAACAGCCAGCAGATTAAACAAAAATAGTAATTTATTACCAGACCAGTTAGCTCTGCAACGCCGAAAAAAAACTTAGGATTCTGCCTGAGATATAATTTTATTGCCAGAGAGAAGCAGACTAACGGGAGCTGCTGCTACCGTCAAGTTCGATCGACCTTAATATTTTACAAGTATAAAATTTTACTCAACCCGGCAAAATCAACAATCCCAAACTACCTAAATTTCCCCTGGTTCAAATAAATACTAGCTTACTCGATCGCAATCCGATCGCAACCCGACAGTTAGCCAGTTTAAGCTGTTTCCTTTTTTCCAGCTATTACCAGTTACAGTTATTTCGCTCCGTCTACTTATTTAGGAAATGCCAGTGACACCAAAACTACAGCCATCTCTAACTGAAAACTCCCGTAAAGAATCACCCAAAGTACCCTGGTTCGAGCGGTTCATTGCACTGGTCGCACTAGGAAATTTAAGCCTAGTATTATTTGATATAACTTATGTTCCCGCCCGAAATTTCTACTTCCGGCAACTACCGGTTCTCACCCAAATATACGACCCATTCAAAGGAATTCAACCCCACCGAGACACCCAGAAATATCTAGAAACCTTAGAAGAATTAAAAAAACAAGTAGTGCAAACAGGCTTGCCATCTCCTCAAGTAGCAGCCAAATTGCAGGAAATAAACACTCTGAGCGCGAACATGATCGACGAAGATCCGTTTCGAGTAGCATCAAAAAGTGGGTCCTTAGAAAAAATTAAAGACCGGATGCGCGATCGCACGCCGAATCCGCAGCAATCAGCAAAACAATCATTCAAAACATTCTGGAGCCAAGAGTATTTAAACAAACAAGGCTGGCAACAAGAAATCACTTGGTTTGACGCCAAAATCAAGCCGTTAATCGCCACCAACTATTACCGCACGATCGGAGAAAATGGGGAATTTACAGACAACTTCTGGCAAATCGACCTGCCATTTATTGCCATATTTGCGATCGAATTTCTAGCCCGCACCTACTTCATCAGCCGCCGCCACCGCAGTGTCAGTTGGCGGCAAGCCATGCTCTGGCGGTGGTACGACATCTTTTTGTTCCTCCCCTTCTGGCGCCTGTTGCGAGTATTACCCGTCACCATTCGCATCCACCAAGCCAAAATGCCCGATCTCCAACCCATACGCGCCCAAATCAGCCGAGGTTTTGTCGCCAACTTCGCGCAAGAATTGACAGAAGTAGTAGTAATTCAGCTCATCAATCAGATGCAACAATCAATTACCAGTGGCGAACTAGCAAAACAACTTTTCCAAACTCAAAAACAGCGATATTTAGACATTAATAATATCAACGAAATAGAAGCAATCGCCAGCCGTTTAGTCCAAGTAACCGTTTACAAAGTCCTGCCTCAACTCCAGCCAGATTTAGAAGATCTACTCCGGTACAATATAGAAATATTTCTCAAACAATCCCCAATTTATCAAGGCTTCCAGCAAGTACCCGGACTCGGAAACCTTCCCGCACAGCTAGCTTCACAATTAGTTGCAGAACTGTCAAAATTAGCCACCCTCGGCCCGCAAAATGCCTACGAAGCCTTCAAAATCGCTAGCGAAGATCCTCAAGGCATCCAACTCTCAAACCAGCTCGTCCAACATTTCGCACAAGCTTTAGGAAGCGAACTCCAACAGCAGCAAACTTGGCAAGAAATACAACTATTGCTGTGCGACTTCTTAGAAGAGTTTAAAATCAACTACATTCAGCGGTTGAGCGAAGAAGACTTCGAGAAAATCCTCGAACAAGCCAAACAACTGCAACAGATAGCTCCGCGTTAGGTTGAAATTTCAATTTTACAAACGCTGCAACACTTTAATTATCGAATCGTTTGTAATTTCGGCTAATAGTTTGCCATCAGGACTGACGACTAAACGACTCATTTGCTCTGGCTCTGGATCCAAAACTGCTTCTAGCTCGGCTGTTTGTAGATTCCATACTGTCAGTCCCTTCGGCGTACTACCAATTATAAAATCACGACTGAGGGTTATACTAAATGGTCTAAATATCTCACGAGAAAAGCTTTTTTTGCCTTGATTTTTCCTGTTTTTAAATCCGATAAGCTGTTACGCATTTAAACCACTAACTATCCCGATCCGGGTGCGTCACTCGTGAACACTGACTATACATGGGAAACGCCTGAAAACTGACGCACCCTACAATACCATTTTAAATGCGTAACAGCTTATTTGCAGATCGAAAGATCTTTTTCCTGTTTTTTTGATACTAACTAGGGCTTGCTGAATAAAAGTAGAAAGTTTGCCAGATAAGGGGTTTAAGCTTTTTTTGCTTGAAAAAGTGCAAGTTATAGGATTATAGAGGCTCAAAACCCTTGCAATGAAAGTTGTTAGTTTCTGGCTCAATTTGGGAATGCAAGCAATAAACCTACTATTTTTTAAGCTGTGTAGCCTCGTTTTTCCACTACGTACACTTTTTCAGCAAGCCCTAACTAGGGTCTGCCCATCTGGACTAATGTCATCAAAATGGGTGCGAAGGAGTGAAAAATTGCAATAGGGAGACTTGACTGCATCATGGGAACAGTACATCCGTCTGTGTTGAACAAAAGGGAAGACTTCCCAAGGATCATCTCCCAGAAGAATTAGAGTGGTGGCTGCCAGAATCCATAAGGCTATGCGTTTCCAGTTCCCGGACTTGAAAATTTTCATTAGGTTTCTCCATAACTTCAGAAGCGAACCGTAAATTCTGAGACTTAGCCTCAAATTTTCATCAAATTTTTATTTGGGCCTGACATTCTAGCTGGAGAAGGTTCACAACTTGCGGGGTGAGGAATAGATTGCTCTTGGGAGGAGTGGCTGTTTCATCACACCGGTTTGCTAAATGTCAGGAGGAAATTTTTATGCTATCGAAATCATTGCAGTTAAATTCGTTATCGATCGCCCGCTACGGGTCTAGTTTTGTTTTGGGATTAATGTTGTGTACGGCTTCGGCTCCGGTGCTAGCCCACGTTGGGCATAACAGCGAGTTTGCAGGTGGCGATGCGGCTAAGATTATGCAGCCGATCGAAGTTGATGCCAGTAAAGCAACAGCATTGGGAATTAAGACAGAGGCAATCCCCCCTACAACCGATGGAGGTATTCTCAAAGTTCCCAGCACCAGTTTGATTGATGCCAACGGGCAAAAGCTCGTCTACATCCAGGAAGGAACAACCTACAAACCGATCTCAGTTCAGATTGGTAGCGACTCTGGAGATGTGGTGGAAATTAAAGAAGGCAATCTAGCTTCGGGAAATCAGATTGTAACGCAGGGGGCAACACTCTTGTACTCCGAGGCATTGCGAGGTAAACCGCAAGCAGAAGCGCAGGCATCACCCGCTACATCGCAGGCATCACCCGCTATATCGCAAGCATCACCCGCTACATCGCAAGCATCACCCGCTACATCGCAAGTAGAAGCGCAGCCTGCTCAAGGATCGTCACCTTTGATGTGGGTGGGAGGCGCAGGAGTTTTACTGGTGGGTGGATTCGCCGTTTTTGCCTTAAAAGGTCAGGGCAAGTAGAGATTCAAAAACCAAGATTTTTGGTTGTTGTCGATCGCGACTGAGTAAACCTCTCTACTCCGTCTCCTAAAAGCTTGCCTAATGCTATCCAAATTTCATTTTTATGTTAAACGTCATCCCCAAATGGTCTATTGCTCAACGATGGTTAGTGGTGTTCGGGGCGATCGCCCTGACCATCTGGAGCCTGTATACAGTAAGTCGAATGCCCCTCGACGTATTGCCCAACTTTGCGCCACCTCAAGTAGAAGTACAAACCGAAGCCCCCGGTCTTGCACCGGAAGCAGTAGAATCCTTGGTGACGTTACCACTAGAAAGTGCAGTCAACGGCACGCCAGGAGTTGAAGTCGTCCGTACATCGTCAGCCGTAGGAATTTCTGTATTGCGGGTGGTGTTTAAATGGGGCACCGACCCCTATCAAGCTCGTCAACTCGTGGCAGAGCGATTGCAGGACGCGCAAGACCGATTACCCGAAGGGATCGGTACACCGCAGATATCGCCCTTAGCTCCCCCCATCGGGACGGTGATTCAGTATGCGTTCACGTCTGACACTACATCAATCATGGAAGTGCGACGTTTGGTGGATGGCAAAATCAACAATCGCTTGCTAGCAGTTCCGGGCGTATCGCAAGTGCTAGTCTACGGCGGAGACGTGCAGCAGTTTCAAGTCATTGCTAATCCAGAAAAACTTAAGGCGTTGAAGGTTTCTCTTCAGGAAGTCGTCAAGGCGGCAAACGAGGCAAATGCCAAAACCGCCGGTGGATTGTTGATTGACCCCGATCGCGAATTGGTGATTCGAGGCGAGGGACAAATCCAGACGATCGCAGATTTGCAAAAAGCAGTCGTCAAGGTGCAGGAGGGAAAAACCATTCTACTGCGGGATGTGGCAGAGGTGAAGATTGGAGCTGCACTAGCGCGAGGCGATGCCAGTTGGAATACTAAACGCGCTGTGGTAGTGATGGTGAACAAGCAACCGTTGGTAGATAGTCCCACCGTCACCAAAGCCATCATCCAGGCGATGGAGGAAATTAAACCGGGTTTACCCAAGGATGTGAAGGCAAACGTCACTTTCCGGCAAGATGCCTACATTGACGCATCGGTTGGTAATGTGCGATCGGCTTTGATCGAAGGCAGTTTGATTGTCGCAGCCATCCTGATTCCGTTTCTGATGAACTGGCGCACTCTCTCCGTCTGTTTGTTCGATTTCTTTCTGACGCTACTGTTCTCACTTTTGGTGTGTTCCTGGATCGGGCTGGAACTCAACACTATGACCCTTGGCGGATTGGTAGTGGCGATCGGGACAGCAGTGGATGATGCGATCGTCTACTGCGAAAATACCTACCGTCGCTTGCGGGAAAATCGCCTCTCGCCAAATCCCAAACCACCAATGGATGTGATTTTTGAGGGTTCTCAGGAGGTGCGGGAGTCGCTGATTGGAGCCACGTTAATTGGGATTATCGTCTTTTCACCGATTTTCACACTTTCTGGCGTGGAAGGGCGCATCTTCACCCCAATGGGCATTGCCTACTTGGTGGTAGTAGTCATCTCCAGCCTGGAATCGCTGATTGTTTCGCCTGCACTGTGTGCCATTCTGTTGCCCCACAGACGGATGCAGACGACAGAACCCTTCCTAGCACTGTTTTCCAAGCGAGTTTACCATCCGTTGCTAAAGTGGGCGATGCGTCGCTCTACCTTAATTTTGGGATTAGCTACAGCATCAATGGTAGCGTCGATGCTGATTGTGCCGACATTAGGACGAGATTTTCTGCCCACGTTCCAGGAACGATCGCTGATGAATGCGATCGCCCTTTATCCCGGTTCCTCACTGGAAGCAACCAATCGCGTCGGGTTAGCGATTCAAACAGCGCTGAAGGATGACCCCCGGTTTGAATCAGTACAACTGCGATCGGGCAGAGCTCCAGGCGACCCAGATGCGGCATCGGTGAACTTGGCACACTTGGACGTGGAACTAAGTGAAGCAGCGATGAAAAACCGTCCTGCGGCGATTCAAGCTTTGCGGGAGGTATTGGGTCAGTTTCCGGGAGTTGCCGGCAATGTCGGTGGATTTATCAGCCACCGCATGGATGAAGTGTTGTCGGGTGTGAGAAGTGCGATCGCGATTAAAGTATTTGGCAACGACTTACAAGAACTCCGCCGCATTGGAGAACAAATCGAAACAACAATGAAAGGCGTGAAGGGATTAGTAGACCTTCAGCTTGAACCTCAAATTCCGATCCGTCAAGTACAAATTCAATTTAACCGAGATGCAGCCGCCCGCTACGGATTGACGATCGCCCAATTGTCAGATTTCACCGAAACAGCCCTGAATGGTCGAGTGGTTGGTCAAGTGCCCGATGGTCAACAGTTGGTCGATGTGCTGGTTTGGGTCAACGAATCTGCCCGTCGCAATCTCAACACGATTCGCAACCTCCAAGTTAATACCCCAACTGGTCAAATCATCCCGCTTTCGGAAGTGGCAAAGGTTGACTTTGGCAAGGGGCCGAACACGATTAATCGGGAAAACGTCTCTCGTTTAATTGTGGTGTCAGCTAACGTACAGGGACGCGATGTTGGTTCGGTTGTTGATGATATTCGCGCCAAAGTTAAGCAATCGGTGCAACTGCCCCAAGGCTACTATATTCAGTACGGCGGACAGTATGAGTCGGAACAACGGGCTGCTCAAAACTTCCTAATTTTCGGAATATTAGCGGTGGTGGCGATCGCAGTATTGATGTACTTCACGGTAAAATCCGTTCCGGCGATGCTGATGGTGATGGTCAATTTACCATTGGCACTGGTTGGCGGTGTCATCTCAGTGCTGCTAACGGGTGGCGTTCTCTCTGTTCCTTCAATGGTCGGCTTTGTGACCTTGTTTGGTGTGGCGACGCGCAATGGATTGCTGCTGGTAGACAACTACAACACCAAACTTGCCGAAGGAATGCCACTTTCGGAAGTAATTGTAGAAGGTTCGATGGAACGGTTGCTGGCGATTCTGATGACAGCACTCACCTCGGCATTGGGGATGATTCCCTTGGTTTTAAGCGGTGGCGCCGGTAAGGAATTGTTGCAACCATTGGCGATCGTCGTCCTCGGCGGACTCTTTACCTCAACCGCTCTCACTCTACTGGTTCTACCTGCATTGTATGCTCGATTTGGCAAGTTTCTGATCCCTAAACGGATGATGGAAACAACCGAGTTGAGAAACTATGGTATTGAGCAGACAGCAACGAAAGAAGTAGGCTAATAACAGTTAACAGTTAACAGTTAACAGTTGACTGTTAACTCAGTTAACTATTTAAACAATACCGATGCAACCGGAAACAATATGATATCAAATCCGGTAGCATCGTCCTGTATTCATCTCCCTATTCTCTCTGTGTCCTCTGCGCCCTCTGCGGTAAAAACATTCCGATCCAAAATGTTGGATAAATTTCGAGAATTCGTATATGTTTGTTAGTAAAAAAGTATTGGACGAGATAGCGATAAAATGAGAATTCTGCTGGCGGAAGACGAACCCGATTTAGGTGCGATCGTACAACGCACCTTGAGCCGCGAAAAGTACCTGGTGGATTGGGTGCAGGATGGCACAACTGCTTGGAACTATCTGGAAGACCAATGGACAGAGTACACGATCGCCATTTTTGACTGGTTGCTACCGGGAATTTCTGGCGTCGAACTGTGCCAACGTTTGCGCCGGCAGAATAATCCTTTACCAGTTTTGATGTTGACGGCAAAAGATCGCACGGAGGATATGGTGGCTGGGCTAGATGCTGGGGCTGATGACTATCTGATGAAACCGTTCGTTAAAGCGGAGTTGTTAGCCCGGTTGCGGGCACTCCAGCGACGGGGACGGAGTTTGTCGCCGGAACAGTCGCCCCATTTTAATTCTGACCAACTTGAGGCGGGGCGATTGCGGCTTAATTATACTAAATCAACCATCTCCACTACCGATGATGGGGAACAACAAACGGTGATTCCTCTGACGGCTAATGAGTTTCGGTTACTGGAATATTTCATGCAGCACCCGAATCAAATCCTCACGCGCGATCGACTTTTGAATCGTTTGTGGGACGTGGATGCTGACCCGATGAGCAATGTAGTTGCTGCCAGAATTCGTCTGTTGCGCCGCAAGCTGGCAGATTATGGGTGTGAGGGCATGATTGAAACGGTTCATGGATTCGGTTATCGCTTGAACAAGTTATGACGCTAGCGGTTGAAAGAAACTGTTGGCGAATTCACCGAGGGCGTCACCCCTCACCTCTGGGAGGCAATATTTCCGTTCACTATTGGTAGTTAAGTAGAAGGAAGAAGGAAGAAGGAAGAAGGAAGAAGGAAGAATGCTTATAGAGCAAGTTTTCTAGCCATCGAGATCTTATGTTTAATTAGGTGGACTTACTTAGGGCTTGCTGAAAAATCAATCACATATTGCGTGGCATAGGTTTAGATGGCGCGAGGGAGAAAAAAGTGCAAGATAAACAGGTAATATAGATCAAAA